>CAYGXU010000023.1:23097-35279 GCA_964353875.1 uncultured Anaerolineaceae bacterium
CATGAGGATGAATGCCGCGGTTGGCACCCATCCGGATAAAGTCTGAGGGTTGGCCATCAAATCACTCACACTGAGGGTTCCTGAATGAAACCATAGCAACGCGATTCCCAGGAGCAAGGATAGATCAGCCAGACCGATAATGATCAGGGTCTTATTTGCAGCCGGCATAGCGTCCATCCCGCCGATGGAGACCAGGGCGTAGAGCAAAACCCCAACCAATTCCCAAAAGAAGAGAACCAGGATCAGATTATTTGCGAGCAGCACACCCGAAGCCGCTGCCGATGTCATCATTAGATAGGCATAGTATTGGCGCTGGCGGGGATGATCATTCATGAAACGCAAGGAGTAGATGGTCACAAGAAGAGTAAAAGTAAAACCGATGACCAGCGCAATCCTGCCAAAATGATCGGCATATAAATCGAAACCAATGCGAAGATCAGGGCTGAGAATAAGCCAAGAGAAAGTCAATTGCGGGTCCTTCAAGGTCAGGATATATGCGGCAATGCCAAGGGAAATTGCTGCAACGACGATTGAAAGCAGTGCGTGCAGGAATTTAGCTCGCTTTGGCAGGAGGAGGTTGAGAATTCCAGTAATCAGAGGCAGTAATATCGGTGCGATAAGGATGTTATTCATAATACCTCACCTTAGCAGTTGCGCTGTAATCGCGTTGACGATGTTCATGATGGGCGTAGCTGCCAGACCTACAACAATCGAAAATGCAGCAAAAGCAGAAACCACTCCCAACATGAGAGGGGTACCTTCGCTTGTCTCGGGCAGGTGTTCCTCTCCCAGGAAGACGGCGGTAAACAGCCGGATCATGTATAACAAGCTTAGAAGAGATCCGAAGACAGCCAAGATCGCATAGACGACATGACCTCCTTCGAGCACCCCCATGATGATCATCAGCTTGCTGAAAAAGCCGGCGGTGGGGGGGAATCCTACGATTGTTAGAGCGCATAGGATGAAAGCGATGGCTGTTACCGGCATCTTCTTAATGAGCCCTCCCATCTGGCGGATGTCCCTTGTATGTGTCTGATGTTCAATAATCCCAACACAGAGGAAAAGCCCAGCCTTGGCCAAGCTATGAGCCAGTAAGAATAAAAGCCCTCCCGCAACGCTCATCGATGTCATCCCGGCGAATCCCAACAAAATGTAAGCCAGTTGTGCGATGGTCGAATAGGCCAGAATTCTCTTGGCGTCGTTCTCAACAAGGGCCGCTGAACCTGTTACCAGGATGGTTACGATGGCGAAAATCAGCATGGTTACTTGCCAGGTTACAGGCAATCCCAATGTGCCAAGGATCACACGAGCGAACGCGAAAATACCGATAACCACCAATACAGCAGCGTGAAGCAAAGCGGTGACTGTCGATGGAGCGACACCCGCAGCGGGAAGCCAAATTTGCAGGGGAACTTGGGCGGATTTTGATAGGATTCCAAGGAACAGGAAAGCCATTGCCCAGGGATTGATGGAGTGACCTTGAAGACCAGCGATATTGAGGGTTCCTGTTTCATGCCAAATCATTTCCAGCCCCACCAACATAAAAAAAGAACCGAAGACAGTGACCAGAAAGGCAGTATCTGCGTTGCGGAGGTGGGAACCCTTGCGATAAAAACCGATCAGCCTCCAAGAGCAGATGGCTGTGATTTCCCAGAACATGTAAAGCATGAGCAGATTGGAGGCAAATACCAAGCCAACCATGGCGCCCAGGAAAAGGACGACCAGGAAATAGTATTCGCCCAGGTGCTCATGGGCGCGCATGTAATCCAAGGAGTAGAAAAGGATGAGAAGACCGATAAAGGAGGAAATCAACGCCACATAAACACCGAGGCCATCCACAACAAAATTGAAGGATAGTCCTGGGATGATAAAAGCGCCAAACTCAACCTTCTCGGTCTGATCAGCGAGTGGAATGAGAGCCAGGACGCATCCTAATGTAGCCAGGATCATGAGAATGGCAAGTACATTTCGTAAAGAAGGGGAGTATCGATGGACAAGAGGGACCAAAAATGACCCTAAGATTGGAATGCCGATGGCTGCGATTACAATCATAGCTATCCTTTCACCAGCCGATCAATGCAAGGATCACCGCCAGGATTGAGGCAACTAAAATCTTCCCCCAGAAGAGGCGAAGCACTTGATCAAGCCTGAGTCGAGCGTGAGTGATTTTGACCACGATCGCGAGTGCAATAACTGCAAGGAACTTTAGCAAGAAGCCAAGCATAGAAAGAAATGTGAGTTGCGTAGCGCCCAGGAAAAGGATAATGACGAAAATTGGAAGGTGAACGAACATCATGGCCTTGGATAGCTTAAAAAGGGCCAGGCCGATCCCCGAATATTCAGCCAATGGTCCTCCGATAAGCTCTGTATCAGCTTCTGCGATGTCAAAAGGCAAATAGCCTAATTTGGCCTGGATACAGAACAAGGCGACAATGAAGGCGATGATTCCTGAGAAACTTCCAACAATTGCACCTTGGTCAGCCTGAAAAGCGATAATCTCTCCCAGTAGGATGGAGCGGACTTTAATGAGCACTGTGAAGATGGAGAGCAGAAACGAGAGTTCATAAGCCAGGATCATACTCATTTCTCGCCCCGCACCTATAGCGCCAAAAGGACTGCGAGAGGAAGCTCCCCCAATGATTAAGGCGATCGAGGGGAGTGTGGATAGATAAATCAGGACGATCAGGTCTCCCATAAATCCAGAACCAGGCTTTAGCAGGGCTTGAAAAACAAGCACAGCGGAAAGGGTTGAACCTGCAACAGCCAATATAGGAGCTCCCAAGAAACTGATCGCACGGCTCCCTTTCGGGATGATCATCCTCTTAGCCAACAACTTACCAATGTCGACATAAGGCTGGAACCAGGGAGGGCCAACACGACTTTGAACAATGGCAGTGACCTTACGGTCCACCCAGGTTAGAAACAAGCCGACAACGCCGGTGAACAAGAACCCTGGGAAGATGACTGTGTAGAACACACCGAGCAATAATTCTTGAAAATCCATAGCCACACCTTACAAGCGATCTTGAGCTCAAACAGGCGATTCGATTCTCATCGATATCACTATTTGACCTATTACTCCTCGACAAAGGTCTGCGCTTGCACCTGCTTAGGGACAAGTCCCAGACCTTGGGCGACCCCAAAGAGAATTGCTTCGGGTCGAGGTGGGCAGCCGGGGATATAGATATCCACCGGCAGGACGTTTTTCAAACCGCCACAAGTTGCATAGCTGTCATACCAAATCCCCCCACCACAAGCACATGAACCCACCGCGATCACCAGCTTTGGATCTGGAACCGCATCATAAAGACGCAATAACCGTTCGCGCACCTGCCTGGTCACTGGACCAGCGACCAGCAATGCATCGGCATGCCTGGGAGTATGGACGAGTTTGATCCCAAAGCGTTCGCAGTCATAATAGGGCGTCAATACATCCAGAATCTCAATGTCACAACCATTGCATGAGCCGGCGTTGGCATGGTAAACCCAAATCGACTTTTTAAAGCACCAGTCAAGAAAGCGATTGCTCATTTATCTTCCCTCGGCCAGTAGGACATCTTGCATTGCTTTTCTGCGCTTGCATTCCAGACACAAGTTGAGCCATTTCATCTCTTCGGGATGAAGCTCAGTTTTGGCGGATAGATCATTGAATACACTCTGAATGGACCGTTTTGTCCCAAGGACGGCATTGCATTCGTCACAATAAGTTAGCTTAAGCTTGATTTGAATTGTTAAATCGTCGATGGTAGGCGTAGCGGTCTCAAATTGATCTGTCAAAGTCAGTGCTTTTGTTGGGCACACATCTCGGCAGCGCGCACAGTATGTACAACGGGCTAATTCAAAGTTCAGACTTCGATATCCATCCCTGTCCTCCACGATGATGAGGCGCGCCGGGCAAGCATTGGCACATGCGCCGCAGCCGATGCATTTCTCCACATCCATTTCCGGTTTTCCTCGGAAACCTTCTTCCGGTGGATGCGGTTCGAAAGGATAGCCGAGTGTGACTTGCCCGGCCCGAAGACAGAGCAGCGTTTCCTTCAATTCACTGATGACATTCTTAAGCATACTTAGCTAAACCTTTCTCGAAAACTTTTCAGAAGCTCATCCTGCGAGTATATCCTTGTCCTTCCAGAGGCTCGATCGATCACAGCGATCCGTTCTGTGCAGGAGAAACAAGGGTCGATGCTGCCGACGCTGATGGGCGCATCGGCGATGGACATCCCCTCAAGCATGACCGGGATCGCCTGCAGGTTATTGTAACTTGGGGCGCGGACACGCCAACGATAAGGCTTATGCTCTTTCCCAGTCAGCACGTAATGATGTGCTTCTCCCCGCGGGGCTTCAACCGAACATAAACCCTCTCGATCGGGCGGGATTTCTGTCATTTCTGCCATGATCGGACCTGGCGGTATTTTCTCTAAGGCTTTGCGAAGGATTTTGATGGACTCAAATAACTCGCGAACCCGTACCATCGTGCGAGCCCAATTATCGCAGCTTTGCTCTACGCAGACCTCAAAGTCAAGCTCGCCATAGGCAGCATAGGGATAATCCGCTCTGGCATCGATCGCTAAGCCAGAACCACGGGCGGTAGGACCTACCACACACAATGCTTTCGCATCTTCATGCGATAATATCCCCGTGCCCTGTAATCTCAATCTCAAGGAACTGTCTTCGAAGATGGCGTCGACGACGGCATTCGCTTCCCTCTCAATCTGGTCAATGACTTCATGAATCCGCCTCTCGGACCCTTCTGGCAGGTCTCTTGACACACCGCCGATCAGGGCCATACCGTAGGTCTTACGGTTACCGCTGATAAACTCAGATAACCACATCGCCGGTTCTCGAATTCGCCAGGCTTGCATGAATAAGGTATCGAAACCGATGAAGTGACAGGCGAGACCAATCCAAAGCAAATGGCTATGAACGCGCTCCAATTCGAGCAAAATCGTGCGCAAGTATCTTGCCCTGGCCGGGATCTCAATCTCGGCAGCGATCTCCACCGCTTGGCAATAGCAAATACTATGGACAGCGCCGCAGATACCGCAGATCCGTTCAGAGATAAATACAGTTTGATTGTACGTCAATGCGGCGTCTCCCATCTTCTCGATACCACGATGGTTGAAGAAGCCGCGGTAATCCATCCCAACGATTTGTTCTCCCTCCACAAAAAGGTTAATGAATGCGGGCTCTTCCAATGTTGGGAAATAAGGTCCGATGGGCAATACCGATGAATTCTCTGGGGGTGTCCTAAGGATGGGTTTAAAACCAGAAACAGGAGCCGGGCGTTCATTGTAAGGAAAATCTTTGCGAAGGGGGTAAACACCCTCGGGCCAATCATCAGCCAGGACCAACCTGCGCGGATCAGGATGACCGTCAGGATGAACGCCAATGAGATCTCGCACTTCACGCTCAGCCCAATTTGCACCTGGGATGAGATGTGTGATGGAATGGATGTGAGGGTCAATTTCATCAACGCTGGTTCTAAGGTAGAGGAAGAGTTTTTCCCGGTCAAGACCAAAGATTGAGCCAACCTCAAATCCACCGCTGAGTTCACGCTTGTCTATACCTACAGACATAATAAAACGCCCGTTAAGCGTGTCTCGGATATGCTGAACCGCCAAGACCAAATCGTCTGGCGGGACAGACGCAAAAATGATGTTATCCAGTTTTTTCTCAATCGTGAAGTAGGGTCGGCTTTCTTCGAATATTGGATCTAATTTCAATGAAGTTGCCATCAATTAGCCTTTCAACCTTAACCTTTCCTAGCTTCATCTCGACGTGAGGGCAAATCGATTAAAGAACTGATCTCCCCAGTGATGTGTCTGAAGTGCGCAGCAGCGGCCTTTTCTCGAACTCTCTTCATAAGGAGTTCGAATTCCCCAAATACCAGGGCGCGTGCCGAGCATGTCGCTACACAAGCGGGATCCAGTCCCTTTTCCAGACGGTGAACACACAGGTCACATTTATGCGCCACCTTCCCGACCGGATCAAACATGATCGCCCCAAACGGACAAGCGATGGTGCATAACCTGCAACCAATGCACTTCATGTGGTCAATCGTTACCGCGTCTTCATTCAAGCGGTGGATCGCATTGGTTGGGCAGACGAGCGTGCAAGGGCTTTTTTCACAATGGCGGCAGTTCATCGGAATGGCATAGCGCTCATCCACCAGTTGGACAAACATATTCGAGACACCGCCATGTTCACGTTCGCAAGCTACTTCGCACGCTCGGCAGAAAATGCAGCGGTTAATATCCATGTAGATAACTTTAGCCATAATTACCCATGCTCCATTATGAGTGGTTGGTGGGTACAATTTTGCATGCGGCCACCTTGTACTCCGGTATCTTCGCTTTCGGATCGAGTGCATCGATCGTCAAGATGTTGGTTTCAGGAAAATGAAAAGGCATAAAGAGCAGGTTCTCTGCAATTAGGCGGGTGACCTTTGCTTTGGCTTCGACCCCGCCGCGCCGTGTAATCACTTGAGCGGGCTTCCCATCCGAGATCCCGTAACGTTGCGCCGTGGCGGGATGAATCTGGACGAAAAGCACCGGTTCGCGTGATCTCAACGATTTCGTTCGCCGCGTCATCGCTCCCGCATTGTAATGCATCACCACTCGGCCAGTGGTTAACATCAAGGGATACTCATCAGAGGTTTCTTCTACTGGCGGGATGTACTCGACCGGTGTGATAACTCCGCGGCCATCCGGTTTATTAAAGCTATTGGTATAGAGGATGGGTGTTCCTGGGCTATCGGTGGTGGGACATGGCCAGGGGATGCCGCCCAGAGTGGTTTTGGCACGCTCTGCCGTAATCCCAGCATAACCGGGGACAACATGATTGATCTCTTCGAGGATCTCTTCAATTGTATTGAAGCGGAAAGACTTGCCCATACCCATACCTTCGGCTAATTCGCAGATGATCTGCCAATCGGGACGCGTACTCCCAGTCGGCTGGATTGCCTGCTCAAACCATTGAACGCGCCGATCGGTGGCTGTTTTCGTGCCGCGTTTTTCAGCAAAACAAGCCGCCGGGAGAATGACATCAGCCATTTCTGCTGTCTCGGACATGAACAGCTCGATCACCGCCAGGAAATCCAGATTTTGAAATGCTTCACGCACATGAAGCGCATTCGGGTCAGCAGCGACCGCATTCTCCCCCATGATCAACATGGCGTGCATGTCCCCGCGATATGCGGCGTGGCTCATTTCGACGACGGTCAGCCCCGCTTTTAATGATAATTCCTGCGGGGAGCATCCCCAAACTGCGGCGAATTTTTCTCTCGCCTGAGTGTCCGCAACCGGTTGGTATCCTGGATAAACATTGGGCAGCGCGCCCAAATCGCATGCACCCTGCACATTATCTTGTCCTCGGAGCGGGTTGACCCCTGTTCCCGGACGACCAAGATGACCGCATAGCATGGCAAGGTTGGCGCAATTGATCACCGTCTCGGTACCGCAAGCATGCTGAGTGACGCCCATGCAATAGATGATAGTAGCATTTTTTGCTTGAGCGTAAGCACGCGCTGCCTGTACGATGCGGTCAGAGGGCACTCGTGTGAGGGATTCGGAATATTGGGGAGTGTATTTTTTAACAACCTGGCGTAATGCCTCAAATCCAGTGGTACGCTCCTCAACGAAATTCCTGTTGTAAAGGTCCTCCTCGATGATGACATGCATCAAGGCATTGATGAGGCAGGTGTCGGTCCCGGGTAAAAGTTGAAGGAAAATGTCGGAAGTCCAAGCTGTGGGTGTAAAGCGAGGATCAGCTACAATGAGCGTCGCCCCGCGATCTTTGGCGTCAAGCACCCATCTGGAAACAATAGGATGGTTTTCAGCGAAGTTGGAGCCAATGACCAGGATGCAGTCTGCATTAACGAAGTCGACGATTGGGTTGGTCATGGCGCCAGAGCCAAAGGTTGTGACCAGACCGGCCACGGTGGGGCTGTGTCAGAGACGGGCGCAATGGTCGATGTTATTTGTCCCCAACATTCGAGCGAATTTCTGAAAAAGGTAATTTTCCTCGTTACTGCACTTGGCGGAAGAGAGAAAGCCGATGGCATCGGGACCATATTGGTTACGGACGCGGGCTAAATTGTCCGTGATCAACCCCAACGCTTCCTGCCAGGATGTGCGCACAAACCGGCCATTTTCGCGCTTCAATGGAGAATGCAGACGATCACGGTGATAAACGAGCTCGAGAGCAGCATTGCCCTTTGGACAGAGTGCCCCTTCATTTGTGGGGTGCTCTTTTTGATAGTCTAACCCGGTGATCTTGCCATCTTCGACTGCAATATAAAGCCCACATCCAACACCACAATAGGGACAAATGCTGGATACAAGTGAGGAATCTCCCATGCTCTGTCCTCCACACATAATTATTAGTTGTTAATTAGATCCGAATAATGGGCATCCGTTTCATAAGAACAAACTAAGAATCTGCCCTGGTATGATTGATATTTGAAAAGAAGTTCATCTGTGAATTTCTATTAGTCATATATTAACTGTCTCAATCCTATTAAGAAAATGTCAGCTCAGTTTAACCTTATTGGCAACTTTCCACTTCGATGTCGATTCCCAAGATGGGAACATTTTACCAGATCGCAAATATATTCTTAATATGCTTAAGAGAAAACCAGGGCGAATAGCTTAGGAAATTATAGTGATCGACATGTACCAATATGTCAAAAGAGCTTTTCACTTTCGCTGATATGAGACGATTTAGTCTGCAGCATACCATCCCGTTATTAAAATAGATCGACTTAAAAGCGCCGTGATATTAATATACGATGTTGCTTACAACGATTTTAGAACATCCTAGAAGGCGCAGGTATATCAATTCGTAATGTTTCACGACTGAAATTGTGCCTCTTTTTTACTCCTAAAGAACCTTTCATGAGCTACACGACCACATTTTTCAAGAAATGGAAATTGTCTGCAAAAACATGCTTTTATCAAACGTGTAGTTCGAACCTGCACATCGAATGAAGGTGATTTCTATCCTTTGCCTATAACTCTCATAAGATTAGAAGTTTGGCGTAAGAGCCAGTCCCCAGCCTTCCATGGAGGCCTGCATATCATATGCTGTCAGATCGAGTTGCAGGGGGGTGATGGATACGTACCTTTCTGCCAGCGCCCAAAAATCCGTGCCTGGTTCCATCAACCCGGTTGGGCGATCCCCACCAATCCAGTAGTATAAACGATTTCGAGGATCTTTCCTCCGAACCAGCTTATCACGATATACTCTTTGTCCCTGCCGGGTGATGCATACGCCGCGCATCTCTTCAAGAGGGATACAGGGGATATTGATGTTCAGCAGGATCCCCTTGGGAAGATTGTAGTGCATGATTTGCCTGACAAGATGCAAAGTAACTTGTGCGGCAGAACTAAAGTCCAACTCATCCCTTGTGTCACCTTCACCGCCATCAAGTGAAATCGCGATCCCGGGGACTCCAGCGATCGCCGCTTCCATTGCGGCGGTCACCGTGCCGCTGTAGGTCACGTCATGACTGAGATTAGCCAAAGGATTGATACCGGAGATTACCAGATCGATGGGATCCTTAACAAAACCTAGCAGAGCAAGAGCCACACAGTCCGATGGAGCACCATCGGAAGCATAGGCACGAGTGCCATCGGCTAATTTTGTTTCCCAAACGCGCAAGGGTTTATGCATGGTCTTAACGTGCCCGGAGGCAGACCAGTTTCGATCAGGGGCAAGGACCGTCACAGCGTGTTCTTCTTTCAAATGGACCGTAAGAGCGAGCAATCCGGGCGCCAGGATTCCATCATCATTGGTAAGCAAAATGTGCATAGGTGCGCGTTCCCTCCAACAGCCATGATTCTACACCAGGACGAGGGTAGTGATGCTTAAAAAAGATTTACCAGGGTTCTTGTCCTAATGAAGCCATTAACCTATACTCTGGCATAATCTTTGCAATCTACTGTTCAGTAAGGAGTATGAATATGTCTCTTGAACGTACATCATGGGTAAACCTGTTTTTAGTCATGGGTATTTTATTGATGGCGGGTTTCGCCTGCAATTTCCTCAATGAGGAAGCCTCTCCGACGTCGAGACCGGCAAATACTCAAGCGCCTATTGTGACTCAGCCTACACTTCAAACGATACCGACAGAGGTGGGGATTGATCAAACATCAGAACCTGCTGTCGGGATGGAGAATACCGAGCTGGCCAAAGCCACTGTGCAGATCTTCGCGCTCTATGAGGAGGGGGGAGAGTGGCAGGTCGTCTGGACGGGCTCGGGCAGCATCATCACAGCGGATGGGTTGATCCTTACCAACGGCCATGTGGTCGATGATCGCTATGATGAATACACAGATCTGGGTATAGCCATCACTGAGCGCACTGACCAACCTCCGGAATTGATGTACCTGGCTGAGATCGCGACCGTAGATTACGGGCTTGATTTTGCAGTGATCCGGATTGTAACTGATCTGGATAAGAACCCGGTAGTCGTCAACTTGCCCTATATCGCCTTGGGCGACTCGGATGGGATAGATATTGGCGACGACTTACGAATTCTTGGGTTTCCCGGGATCGGCGGGGATACGATCACTTTCACAGAGGGAACCGTGAGCGGTTTCACCCAGGAGCGTGGGATCGAAGGACGAGCCTGGATTAAAACCGATGCCACCATCGCGGGAGGGAACAGTGGCGGCCTGGCGGCCAGTAGCAATGGATTGCTTATTGGTGTTCCCACGCAAGCTTCTGCGGGCGGGGATCAAGTCGTTGATTGTCGCCCTGTCGCGGATACAAACCGGGATGGTTACGTGGACGAGAATGACACCTGTGTCCCCATCGGCGGTTTCCTCAATGGTCTGCGACCGATCAACTTGGCCGTACCGCTGATTGAAGCAGCTATCAACCAGCAGGAGTATGTTTCTGGGCTACAACCTGCGGATATGCCTATTGGGGATTACGATCTTAGCAATGTTGATTTCTCTTTTTTGGAATTTGCTGATGGTGTCACCGAGGATGACCAACCCACCCAATTGTGGTACGCCCTCCCCTCAGGAACGACGGAAATTTATGCCTTCTGGAATTATGTGGGGATGGCCGATGGGCTGAATTGGTCTGCTTATTGGTATGTCAATCAGGAATTGAATGAAGAAGTCAGTTTCATCGACATCCCCTGGCAAGGCGGCGAAGAGGGGAGTTGGTGGGTATCGATTTCGAACGAGTCAGGTTTAGCGGATGGCCTGTATGAACTCATCTTACAAGTCGAGGGCGAGACCATGGTGAGTGACGCCATTTATGTCGGCGGCAATCGGAGCTCGGTGGATTTCACCATCATCAATGATTCCTCACACACCATTTGCTATGTGCTTCTTTCTCCATCGGAGGCGCAAAACTGGGGGCAGGATGAGCTGGGTGCGGAGGAAGTCATCGAGGCAGGGTACGAGCGTGCTATACCGTTGGTTACCGGTGTGTATGACCTATATATGGCGGATTGTGACGAGAATGACCTTTATGAACAATCTGATATTGAGGTTACTGAGAACATGACCTTTACTCTCACGGATTAGGAGAGACAGCTATCCATTAATGAGAATCTCTTAAGGTAATTCATTTTCCCTGCCGCAGGTTATTGACCTGCGGCAGGGGTATTATATGGAGAGTCGCTCCGGCCGTCTTCAGGTGATTTATGGTCGTTAGGTTAGAGCTCTCTCCGTTTCTAAGTCGAGATGCCATTGCAGAAGCAGAGATACCAGCTTTGACGCCAGTGTCATTACGTATGTCTAGGCTAAATTTTGATGAAATGCTCGCATATTTCGCTTTGAATGCTACATGATGCGAAAGTCCGCATCGGTGACTTTCCCCATTGAGAATATAGCCCTTTCTATATACGCTCCTTGATCCCTATTAACCAGATGAGGGCCGTGATCAGAGATCTTGGTAATCGTATAGGGAGCAAGAAAAGCGAATACGATGGGGTGTATTCCATCTGATGTTGCATATTGCCGTGCTGAGGGAGACAACGGTGTGGGACCATTCCAAAAGAGCAGTTCCTACATTTACGAAAACAGCTTTCGCCAACTCCAGTTCTGTCTGAAGCACGTAAGGGCGAAGCATTCACTTTTGGTTGTTCCCGGCGGAATTAAGTCAAATCAGTGAATGCTTCGCCCTTACCATCCCTGGCAATATGAGTGCCAAAGATAGAATAG
>CAYGXU010000024.1:0-35188 GCA_964353875.1 uncultured Anaerolineaceae bacterium
GCATGATTGGCTCGGTATTCTCGGTTTGAGTAGCATCCCCAGGATAAGCCCTACCGCGCCGTAAGCAATCCAAATCCCTTCCTACCTGCCTCTATAAGACGTAAAGACTATGAACAAGGTTCCCAGTAAATCAGCCTGATTCCCAGCTTTCTTACGGGCGGCTGGTTGAATGCAGAGGGGTAGGAAATTCTAGCGCCGGATCTCCACCACCACGCCATCCTCAGCCCAAGTGTAGAGCTCCTCAGCCGCTTCAAGTGTGAGAATGATGCAGCCATAGGAGGCTGGCTGGCCAAGAACGCTTCCCCATAGCCTGACGCCATTGGAGAGCATCGGAAGTCCATGGATGCCATTCTCAAATCCCGGCACGGCCTCGTAAATCCCCAGGAAATGTGGCATCCACAAATCCCAGGTGGAGGCGTAGGCATCCTCGAAATGTGACTGAACTTGGAAGATCCCCGCCATGGTGGGCGATTTGGCAATGCCGGTGCTGACGACATGATCGGTAATCTGTTCGCCATCCTGATAGACCCACATATGTTGTTCGGAGATGCTGATGACGATGCGTTTGTTCATCACTACCGGCAACATCAGATTCGCATCCATCGGCGGTAATGTCAAAGCCTCCCCGATGTTCGGGTCTCTTCCCGCCAATTGCGGGTTTGTTTCGACAAGCTTCCAGAAGGGCATCCCCAATTTGGCGCCGAGGGAAATCACGGTTTGAGGACGTTCGACGACATACATCCTGGTACGATAACGAATCTGCACGGCCTCGCTCTCGCCTCCTCCAAGGCCTGTTTTTATTTTCCCCAAGCCTTCTTCCTCATCAAAAAAGCGCTCGTTACCCAAACTAGTATTCAACCCTGAAATGTACGTCCTCATCCGCTCTTCACTCAACTGGACAACGAACTCATGCTCTCCGTGCTGGATCTCCAGCCACGAAGCGATCTCTTCTCGGTTGGGGGTCCAGCTATACCATTCATCCTCCACTGGATCGTAGGCTCGTAAGGTAGGCTCTGAAGCAAGCAATCGCTCAACTTCAAATGCTGCCGCCGAGACATCCGCAATCAATGGCTCAACGGGCACCATGACCAGAGGTACAAACCGATAAGTTAGGAAAACGCCCGCAGGGTCAGCCGCGATCATCGCCAAACTGGCCTCCACATCGAGCGATTTTCCCGCTTTCCCGGGAACGGAGTTGACCTGGTCATCCACAACTGCTAAATAACCTTCCACAGGAGAGATATTAATTTTCGCTGCCCAAACCTCGAGTGCAGCGCGAGCAATACCCGAGTCGAAAGTAACCTTCGGTGCGCCCTGCCAATCATCGGCGTACATCTGCTGCACACCGGCGACCAAGCCCTCACCCCTGCCGACGGCGTAAGCCTGCGAGGCGCTCGTTTGAGCATCCACCCATAAACCAAACTCTTCTGGCTCCACAACCCAGGTACGCCCTGGATCGGTAGTATCCACCGCCAGAATACGATAATCCACATTCCATACCTGGCTGATTTTGGCAGCCGCTTCGTGAATCGCCAGCCCTTCTACAGGTACACCCCCAATCTCCACACCAGGCATGATGATCTCAAAAGCCTCCAAATACCCGTATGCGCCAACCGAAAAGAATAGAGGTAGCGCAAGAATGAAAGCAAGGCTAAAGATGAGTAGTGCAATCAATTTTTTTACACGCCGCTTGCCGGTGTTCTTCGGTTGGCGTTGATCTATGGTGCGAACCCGCACGGATTGTGTCATTTCCATGGCTGAATTTGTTCTCCCACAACATAGAAAATAGACCCACACGCGAAGCATTGCAGGCACAATTGAATGTTGCAAGATTGATGCCAAAGAATGAGTCATCCTTGCTCATATCATGGTTAAATGTATTGGGATTTTTTTCTTAGATGACTCATAGATAATCACATCCCTCACCCAGATATATGACAAATGGGAATGATTGTGTCATTCTCTTCTAAAAGCCTTGATGAAAAAATTCAACGTCAACCAGGGGGGTATACTAAAGGGCTAAATGATCCGAAATCCCTGCCTCTTTCGTCGTGGTTCAACTAAGCAGGCTATTCATTGCGTACTTAACTTCTTAAGAACACGGAGCACACGTAACGTCACCCACTTGCTGGGTTCCCCTTTTTTCTCGATTTGAATCCACATACGATCCAGTGTATTCTCCAACTTCCAACGACCCAGTTCGTCCTGCTTTCTCAGGACAAGCTGGATGGCATCCCCCAAGCGGGGATCCTCACCATAACCCATCTCCACTAAGATGGATACCGTCTCCAAGACGTCGCTCCAATAACTCAATGGAAACCCAAGTTTAAACCAGGTGGAGCTCACACGTTCGGTATATGGGTAGTTGGCTTTTGCAGGATCGCGGCTGAGGAGGAACCTCGCTCCAACTTGAAGAGCTTGTTCAAGCTCAGAGGTATGTTCCTCATGGGGGACAGACAATAAAGCTCTCATCACTTTATTGGCGCCCCAGCCGCAAGGCTGAGCCAAATTGGCGCTGCAATTATAAAGGGGCCCAGTTGTTCCCGATTTGAGATAACCCATTGCCCCCTCCCCGGTGATGGCCTGTACTTGCCAGGCTAAGGCAGCCTTCACTCGTGGATCATGGCCGTATCCCAATTTCTGTAATGCAAAAATCATATTCCCACTCAAACAAGGGATCACCCCGCTGGGCACAGGTTTACTTGAGACAGAAAAGGCACCATTGGAGGCGATGGCGTGGTTCAATAGATACTCGCACCCCAGTGAGACGCGCTTGTCTTTCGGATCCGCTCCCAACTCAGCCAGGAGCAGGATCTGCCAAACCGTGCCCTGGTATTTGGGTGAATAGCCTCCCCCTGCTTTTATCCAGTATCCCTCGGGATGTTGTGCCTGCAAAATCGTCGGGATTGGACCTATTGTCATCATGGCATTGCGGGCTTCTTGGACGTCCGACTCTGCCATGGGGCGATCAAGGATATCCCGCAAGGTCAAGTAACGTACTGAAGGATTCGCGGGGTCGTCTTCGAGAAGCCAGGGCAAAGGATCACCATTGAGCATGTTTCGCCAATTGGGCACTTTCTCAACTCCTTGCGCAGGAATTCAAGTGAACCCTCTGCGTCAAACGATACACCTTTCGCTTTCACACACCACGCCTCACTCCATTGATGCGCGTTTTCTCTTTAGCACTCCGACAGGCTGGTATTTCGGATCCCAGATCCCCCAGGGCATGCCATTTTCGCCGGATTTAAAGAACATCGGCGCCAGGTTGTCCTTTAATTCCTGACTACCCTGTAATCTATGGAACAAAACGTCGTAATCAGAAAAATTCGACCAGACATCCTTACCCAGGCTGAAGGCTCTCTTCAGCGTCCCCTCTGTGAAGCACCATCCCTTTGAAGGCTGATGATACCAGTCGTGATCCTTCGCTGCCCCCAGAGTGGCGAGCAAGACTCCACCGGGTTTAAGCACACGCATCAGCTCATTGACAATCCGCTCGAGTTGATCCGCATCATTGTGCTCAAGCGCCGAGACCGACACTACGGCGTCGAAGGATCCGTCCAGTAGTTCAGCCATATGCGAAAGGTCTTGGTGAAAGAGGGTCACGATTCCCGGTGCTTTTCGAGTGAACGGTTGGACAAGGGAGGTCACCGTCGCGCGTACTGCTCCTTTCAATCGAAAGCCTACAGATTTTGTGCTATCGGACAACCGTACAAAGACAAGCTTCCTAGTGGGGATCAAATCATCCGACCGGAAACCCCTCACTTGATAGGAGGAACGAAAACGGCAGGACAAATCCCTCCGATCCGCCCGATCCGCGCTCAATACTTCCGCCCCTTGCTCCGCCATCCACCACTGTAGCACGCCCGTGCCCGCACCTGCATCCAGGATTTGTTTGCCTTGTAGAGCGCCGACATTCGAAGCGATCCAGGCGAGATCAAGGGGATAATGCCATCCCAACTGAATGCCTAAGGCCTTCGCCCTCTTTCGAAACACGCGGATCAGGCTAGATTGCTCCTCAAGAAGATCAACACCAAGGATTTCAATACGATCATTTTCTGCCATACTCAACCTTATCCCCTGCAACATGAGTGCTATCGTGCCATGAGATATGAGGCATGGCAACTATCACTTCATTGGCCTATCCCATATCAAGGTTGATTTTAATCGGTATCTCAATGATCTGGCCAAACGCCCACTTCCACCTCTTGATATCGACATAGAGCATCACCAACGGTACTCCGATAGAGCGTTTTTCTTATGGCATGGACAGCAACGAATTCCTCCATTCCACAGAGAACGATCCAACTTTGTGCCACTATATAGCTCCTCAAACGTGTGGCGGTGGAATGATAGGACGCAATTTCTCCATCAAGTGACGTGCAACCGCCGCAGTCATGTTTTCATCTGTACGCTTGCGATAGCCACTCACATATTCAATCCATGCAGGACAATCCACTCCTCGAGCAGCTTCGATGGATTGATCCAGCCACTCCAGCACCCTTCGCAAATGCTCCACATCCGTCCATTCAGCCTCGATGATGGAGCGCAGATCATCTACGGATGGTTCACTTCCCTTCTCCCCGACTTTCGAAGGCATGAGGCATGACAAGTAATACGTAAAATGACCCGTATTGATGTCATGCTCCCAGTCTCCGACATCATCCAACATCTGCGAGGCCACGGCGATGTGTTTCAGTGAGTTTTCGATCAGTTCGAGCATGTGTGGTTGCTTGGAAGCCTCTGCCAAAGCAGCTATGGTGGTCACGATGGGCGAGACTTTCCCATGAGCCATGATCCGTAAGTCATCTAGTTGGACAACTCCTGGCCTGGCTTGGATCTCCACCTCCTTCGCCAGGCCAGCCAGATGAGCTGATGCCAGGCGGTCATATTGAGCCCAGAAAGAAGATTGGGAGGGGAACATTCTCCGGTATATGGTAACCCCATGCCCATAGAGAGCTTGATACAAAAGAATTGTCCATTCCAATGGATCCGCTTGCCCGTCAACGATGTGATCTAAAACAATCGAGGCCAGTACAAACATAGTCCCCGCCTCGGCGATATCCAAGAAGGCTCCATCTTCCAGAACGGAAAAGACTTCCCAGAAAAGCCAGGGCGTGCTGGCGAGGACCGGATTCAAGTCTGGCACGCCTTCGAAGGAGCCATGAATTGGTCCACCTAAAAAAGTGCCTTTCAGGCGCGCCAATTTACTCAGGGGCAGAGGCAGATGATCGGTAAAATGGAAGTAACGATGGTTAAGGCGCTCGTATAACTGTACCCCACGAGCGTCCTCAGGCAGTTTCAGTCGCGTCAAAATGGCCTCCCGAACATTCGGCGTTTTAAGGCAATGATTGGATTCGTAAACGCACTGATAATGAAATATTTTCGAACTTTTTTCAGGCGAGTGGGCTCCACCACCGGAGGCTACTTCTATCAGCAATGTATCCAAGATCATCAAAGATGAATCCCAGGTCATCCATTGTCATTCCAACTTCAGCCTGGAGAATTTCCGCCACCTGTGATGGTTTCCCTTTCCTCAGCTTCTCGCTAATCTCCGGATCATCTTTCGCTTTCTCAATTAAGCCCAACAATTTATCCCAATGTGATAAAGAACGCATGTCCTGAACCCTCCATCCTATAAAAGAATTGTAGATAGATCTCTCGGTTTCGATATTCAGACGTACGATTCTGTCACCGTTCTTCCCCATACTCGACTCATCGACCAGGCTAGGCCGAGCGGGAAGAGCCAGGCAACCATAAGGTGCAGGATCAATGCACTGAGTGCGCTTTGCCTGTAGACCAAATAAACGGCGGGGAGAGCAATAAGTGATATTATGCCAGACGCGCAGATAGATCGAATTATCTGATGGCGCAGGGAGACAGGCTTCCCCATGCTGGGGAAAACGAGCGTCAGTGCTACACCAGTCAACAGACCGTAGGTTAGATAAATAGGAATATAGACCGAGGAGGTTGCCTCTGGCTTGAAGGCCTCAAACAATGATAATGAGATAAGGAAGAACGAGTGGACCCATCCGGCCACTCCTCCCAAAATAAAACGCCCTCTGCCCTTCCAAAGGGTGTCTGCGAGGCCCAAGCCAAATCCCAACGCTGAACCCAACAAACCGCCCCAGATCAATCCGAGGAGCGCATTACTGAACAACCATATTGGTAGCTCCATAAACTCTAAATTTTGCCGGATGATCTCTGGATTAATAAAAGCTCCAGGGATCAGTTGCAAATCTGCGACCATCGCCATCGCCAGCGCTCCACCCAATGCCGCCCGCCCAGTCTGCTTCACAATCTGGCTGCTGTTTGCCCTCCACCGCCGTTGTGCCAGTGCCACACCAAGGGGGAGTTTAGGATATGGACCGATACCAGTCGGAAGACCAACTTCATCTGCCACAGCAACCAAAGCCGCCATCGCTGCACTCCCGCCCATTGAGTCCACCTCCTTCAGCAATTCCCGCGCGATAACCAGCAAACGACCCCGTTTTGCAGCGCTTACGGCAGCTTCCGAACGCACGACAGCCGCGTCATCTTCCAGCGCTACACGCAGAAGGGCATCGGTAGCCGTCTCTGATTGAAGACCTTGCAATGCTTCCACAATCCGTGCTCGCACCCGCGGCTTGGGATAAGATTCGTAAACCTCCACCAGCGCTAAGACGGCCACATCTTCCGTTCTGGCTCGCTCCAAACAAGAACTAACGTCGATCGCATGATGCAGTGCGCTACGGATGAGGAGCGAGGCATCTTCATCGTCGAATGGCAATCCGCCAGGATTGGCTTGCACAATCGCCAGGCTGGCAACATCCAAAACCTCCTTTCCTTGCGCACGCCATTGTTTTAGTAGGGCGTGGACTGCATGGGTTGCATCAACCTCGCGATCTGGAGCTGCACGCACCCACTGAGGCGCCGAAGGTTTGCCACCTTTGGAAAGCCTTTCGTAGGTAGCCTTCGTTTCCTCAGAGGGTTCGACTGCTAAATCCTCACGTAAAGCCTTTACGCATCGAGAGTATGCAGCAGCCATCCCTGCTGTGTCCCCCAGGCCACAATAAGCGAACATCAACGCCCGGTAAGCCGGTTCGGGAGCGTACCCCATCGCAATCCATCGCTCTCCCCATTCCAATACCTCGGTCCAGCGTTCTTCTTCAATCATCCAGTCCAAAACCATTTGGACCTTCTTTTCGTAGAGGGCACGGAACCGTTCTCTCTCCAAAACGACCCAATCGTCGTAGAAACCGGGCAAGAGTTCCCCACCATAGACCGAGACCGTATCAACAAGCTCCCTGGGCGAGGTTTTTTCCTCAACCTGGCGGGCGAGGAGTTTAGCATCCAACCAATACTCCGAGTCAGCGTAAAAAGCTGCAGAGATCTTATCCGTGATGAAATATTCACTCCCAATAGCTTTACGAAGCCGCCAGAGAGCATGTCTCAGATTGCTGCGAGCGTTCTCCTCGCTGGCTTCTGGCCATAAAAGCCCAGCCAGCTTTTCCCTTCGGTGGGCTGTCCCTGCCGTTAACATCAGATAAGCCAACAGAGATTGGGCAGGACGAGAAGGAATTTCGACGACCTCATCATTCCTGACTACGTTAAACTGACCAAGTAGATAGACTTTCAACATCGTCATGATTTTTACGGTTGTAGGGCAAAATCTATGATGAAACCTCAGTCCCGGCGTATTCCTCTGGCAATCTAGAGTATAGCACGTCAAATTCCCCCCCCCAAATGCAATCCGCCAAATTCTGCAGGATTGGTCTAGCTCCTCTAGAAGGTCTAAACGACGCATGTTGACACAGCGAATAGAAATTTTCTTGAATACATAGCAAAACACATTCCGTAAACGGTGACTTACACAAAGAGAAGACACTCGAATGCTATATTGTTGTCAATCAACATAGTCATTCGAGAAAACACCGCAAAGGGAAGCACCTGAGTAACAGGGGAATTTCAAAGGAAAACGACAAAAGTTCCCCGAATAATGTCGACAAAGAAGGAGACTGATATGTACAACCATGAGCTTTTATACAACCTGGGGAAAGCCCGTCGAGATGAGATCCTGCAAGAGGTGGAGAAACACCGGCAGTTGCGGGAGTTGGAGAAGCACACAAATGCCTCGATCGACCATCGCATCGCTTGGGCCTTGATCGGCCCCGCACTCGCCGTGGTGCTCGCCATTCTGATCTTCTGAATCACAAAACCGCCTTTGCTCATCGAAACAACAGAAAAGCTGCGCTTCTTTCAATCGAGGCGCAGCTTTTGCATTTTAACAAAGATGAAGCAAGACAATAGTCCCAGAATATCAGTGTAAAGGCGATTCGGGAATCAGCCCAATTTTTGGCGCCCCAATGTCCCCCATGCACCATTCCGTTCGGGTCTGAAAAACTCGATCATCGTCTTTTTGCATTAATGATCAATTACTCCAGCCCCTTGGCTTTGACCATCATCCTGGCGGCAACCGCGCGCGTGAGCCCTTCCTCCGGGCAGAATAGCCGGTCCGGTTCGTTTGCACATGGATCTGCAACTCCAGCTTCCCAGCAGGCATCCACCCACTTGGCATACCACTTCCCCGGATCGACATCCTTGAAATACCCTTTGCCCGAAGAAGGCTCATAATCCTGCCCATACATCATCCGTAGGTAAAAGACGCATCCTTCTGCTCGCGTATGCAGCCGCTCGGGACAATACTCCAGGGGATCCGCGTTGCATCCTGCAGTGTAGCCATCATCCCACAATCCATGCACCCAATCGGCGTACCAGGCGTCCAATGCCACATCGGTGAAGGCCGCTTGCGTAGGATCTGGCGGATCATAGGCCGCATTATGGATCCCACGCTCGACAAAGACCGCGCTCTCGGCGCGGTTCATGATCCGTTCCGGACAATACATGAGGGGATCTGTGCTGCAACCGGCCACATAACCATTCCGATAGAGCGCCTCGATATAATCATGATAGGGATGGTTGAAGGGCACATCCATAAAGGTGGGAACCTGGGGCAAGTCGCTTCCACAGCCATTGCCTGAGTAAATCCAATTGCGAAAGTCATAAGAACAAGTAAGTCCATTCTTGGAAACCGTCATCATCCCACTATTCCAGTCGATGAGCTTTCCCAAAGAGGAATCAGTTTCCATCCGATCAAAGGGAAATGCCCAGATGGGTTCTCCATTCACCAGCCCACCTGAAATACTGCTCGAATACTGCAAGACATCCCCGCGGCTGGTCTTGAAATAACCATTGGCGACTTCAGCGTTATTTAACACTGCACTTTGAAATGCATCGAAGCTCGGATAATCTACACCAATGATTGCCACCTCAAGCGCTGAACGACTTTCCGTCATCATGAGGGCGATGGCAGTTTTCCCTTCACGGAAGAAGTACCATCCGCCATCTGCCAAACGATAATCATTATCCCATCCCGAATTCTGATCAATCAGGTTGCCCTCCCCCTCATCGAAGGTCCTGTTGTCCTTGACCACATGCAGATGCTCGGCCACATTATTCAGCAATAGGGCATATTGATACTGCACCGCTGGTCCATACCCCAAGCCCCATTCCGTCTCAGGACTACTTGCGTCGCCGTTATCTGCCTCCCTGTCAATCCATAGCTTGAATGGACCCCAATCCGACGCTGTAATGGTCAACTGCCAATCGGTGTTGGGACTCTCAGCCATCCCCAGGGTGAAATGGGGTGTGACATAGGTCCATTTGCCGTCCATCCAGCCGGCATTATTATTCTCACGCTGAATATGCCAATAACCATCCGACTCCTCTTCCACATGGACCAGATCTTGAATGAGACCTGGGACACGATAAGATGTCACATAGGCATGCCCACCACGACTTCTGTAGCGGTCCAAACCCAAGCCCATGAGTTCATAAAAAGTGAAGTCAAGGTATCGACTTTCCAGGATGTTGAGCACGTAATTCCTGCCTAACGATCCACCTTTTTGACCACCGGCATAATCCATCGCCTGGTCCAAAACCATAATGTCGAGGATCATTTTGGCGCGGGCTTTCATGGCCGGATCCTGAGCGAAATCATAGAGCAGGAACATCGAATCCATGATCATATGGGAATAATTGCCATCAAATTCGCCATTTCCCGAACCAACCCAATTCAGCATCCCATTGATGAGCAAATCTTTTGTGAATTGACGGGTGTTATAGGTGTTTCCTACCCGGTACGTTGTTCCACTGCAGCCGGGGCAACTTGCAGTCCAATCGGAGTAATGCAAAAGGGTGAAATTTGCCTCCGGGTAATGAATTGAGGTGTAGAGATAGGCTTCCGTGGTTGCTTGAGGTTGAGTTGAATGGGAGGAGCCCACAGCACCCATGCGGGAAACGATCCCATAATCATCCGTGACTTTCTCCCGATATGCCTTGTGTATCGCTTCCCGATCTTGGGGTGTCAACTGGTCGCCATATTGCAGCAAAAGCCTTAGTAGATTAACACCCGCCAGGGTCCCAGCATCATTGTTATGTTCGATTAAACCCCCATCATCATAGGCCGGGATCCCGCCATGGATGATGTCCGTGATGCTGCCTAAACCGCTGTTAGTTGGGTCCTCATAGAGACCCTTCTCCAGCCAGGCAAACATGTAACTCCTGCCGTAGTGCGCACGGGTATCATACCCGCCGTCCGTTTCGGACCCGTTACGATCCAGCCAGGCCTGTTTTCTCTGTTCGAAACTTGGGATCTGAGCAGTGACAATAGAGACCTGCATGAAGCTGAGGGTCCCACAAAGAACGAGACCAACAAGTATGATGCTCTTTCCTACTTTACCAACACGACCTAATCCTCCAGTGGAAACCCTTGAATTGCCCATGACCATACCCTCAGTAACAATAGACTAACAATAAAGACAACCCTTAAGTTTCCACTCGTGTCTCTTGCAGAAATGAATATTCTATGGAGACACATTTACCCGAAGTTCGGATAGATTAAGTTTAATGAATTGATTGGAAGAAGGTGAGAGTACGCTGGTACTGAACGCTGTGGTACATAAGTACTAGAGAAAAAGGCTGGGATAGACCAAAAACCCTCCCGGAGGTTTGAAACCTCCGGGAGGGTTAAGTGGCCAGAGATGTGCCGGCGAAGCAATCGTCACAATGGTTTCGAGTAAAAGTACCTTGCTTTAGCGAATGCTTCTCTGCTACGGGACATCCGAAATCTTCGCCTTTACCATCATATAGGCCGCCACAGCCCGTGTGAGTCCATCGTCAGGGCAGAAAAGCAGGTCCGGCTGTGTGGCGCATGGCTCGGCGATCCCCGCCTCCCAACAAGCATCCACCCATTTCGCATACCACATGTTCGTATCCACATCCTTGAAATAGCCCTTCGGTGTCTCCGGCGGCTGGTAATCCTTGCCATACATCATCCGCAGGTAGAAGACACACCCCTCCGCACGGGTGTGCAGCCGCTCGGGACAATACTGCAGGGGATCTGCGCTGCACCCCGCCGTGTAGCCGTCATCCCACAAGCCATGCACCCAATCGGCATACCAGGCATCCAGGACCACGTCGGTAAAGACCACCACGGTTGGGTCCGGCGGATCATAATCCGCAGCGTGAATCCCGCGTTCAACGAAGACGGCGCTCTCAGCTCGATTCATGATCCGCTCAGGACAATACATCAGCGGTTCTAGATTGCACCCTACCACATAGCCCCTGCGGTAGAGGAGCTCAACATAGTCATAATAGGGATGGTCGAAGGGCACATCAACGAAGGTGGGATTGGAGCCCTTGATGTACAAGACCCAATCCTGGCTATCGAGCGTAGTGAACGAAACGTTGCCTCCTCCCTGTACGAAGGTTTCAGAGCTGAAAACACCAGTCCGCGGGTCATACCACCTTGATACCAGTGTGCTCCCAGCGCCAGCCACTGAAAGGTCAATGGTCAATGTCCCCCCCGAGGGCGCATAGACGACATATTCATCGTTCTGGTTATACAAAAGAAAACCGTTGCTAGAAACCATAAGAGAATCAGAGGGAGAGAGATTGGCGTAATCCGTTATGCTGACAAAATCCGATAGGTAACTCAAACGATCCAAATGCTCAATCAGCGATGACCCATTCGGGTGTTCCGTAAAGTCAGGGGTGAGATAATCCGCAAAACCGCCGCTTGTAAAAGCAGACCAATACCACTTCCCAAATCGATCGGCAGCGAGTCCATGTTCAAGGCCGTCCGAATCGCTGATCAATGGATGGTTGAGGCTCCAAAGCCTCTCCATGCCGCGATTGATCTCATAGGGATCATAGGTCTTGATCCCTCCGCCATAAGGATTGGAGCCAATATCAAAGTCATGATTGGGCAGATCGCGCGGCATCACGAGGTGCTTGGGATAGCCCTTGGATTGCTCATATTGGGTGAGGTAATCCGCCAAATGCAGTTCCCATTCGCGGCTGTAGTAGTTCTCGTTGGCGATCTCATAGATCAGATTGCTATAAACTGGAGAGTAACGATCCACGACCTCTCGGATGAGGGCCTTCTGCGCCTCGATCACATTCGCCCTACCCAAATCCGTAAACCCATCATTGCCAACACCGTTGTTGTCGGTAGCATCGATCCCATTCACGTTGTTGGCGCCGTTGAAGGGGTTGTAATCCCAACCCCAACCATAATGGTCCTTCTCTTTGATGCTCCAGCAATCCAAGATCGTCATCTGAGCAACGATCCCACGCGTATCTGCCGCTGTGAGGATGTCATCCCACTGTTTAAAATTGGCTTCGTTATACTTATAAAGATCATATTTCGGTCCCCCATCATTGGTCGTCCCCGGACCCGTGCGCTGCCAAGGCGTGAGGGTATATTGACCCAGCGGCCAACTACTGCGCCGGTCCGACCCCATGGCAAACATCGACCGGAAAAAATTCGAGCCATGGGAAGCGAGCGCGTCGAGGAATGCGACAACATCGTACTTTTCGTTTGTGTCCCCATTGGTTACTGCGGCAATCTGAGGATAGATGCCAATCAGATAGAGGGTCTCGCCTTTGTAGAAGAACTTATGCGGATCGGAGGGATCGATGCCGATGGGCTGATTCGCGGGCGCCAGGGTGATGGGGAGCGCACTTGCCGCCCCAACTTGCCTCGCTTGCGGGCTGCCAATTGTAAGAAAAGCAACACTAAAAGAGAGGACAAGCAACAGGCAAATAGAACGCACAACGGGACGCTGTCTTCTTCCGAATTTGATTATTGACATGCAGCTCCACTCCTAAATATCTGGTTCCACCAAATCTCACCTTGTAAGGTCAAACGTTATTTCTCTCTAGCCATCCCCGCGGTCGCCTCAGTTGAAAACCCAAGCGAAGTCAGGGCAAAGGAGGTGGATTGATTTTGACATGATATAAAATGCACGCCGCCTCAGCCCGTGTCAGCTCATCCTTCGGTCGGAAGCGGTGATCCGCTCGATTGGCATCATCCTCACAATCTTGGATCAGTTGGGCTTGATAGGCTCCCCAGATCCATTTGCTCGACCATGTCGCCTGCAGACCAACGGGAACATCATCATAGAATGGCATGCTGGGCACATCCGGGGCGTAATCCTTCCCATAATAAATTCGATCAAAGAAAACGGTCGCTTCCTCGCGCGTATGCGCCCAAAGGGGACAATATTGAGGTGGGTTAGCAATGCAGCCGCTGGTATACTCATCATCGGATAGAATTTTCACCCATTTCGCGAACCACTGGTCCAATGGCACATCAATGAATTTAATTTCCGTGGCAGTCGGAGGCATATAACCGCCTCCTCTGGCCCCTCGTTCGACGAACACCGCCATTTCTGCGCGGGTCAAACCGTTCTCTGGGCAATACTTAGATGGTTGGGTGCTGCAGCCGGAGATAAAACCATTCTTATAAAGGTATTCGATGTATTCATAAGCCCAGTGTGTGGCAGGGACGTCGACAAAGGTCGTCGTCGGCCCGGGGTTGGCGACATCGATGGAGATCCTCTTCCCCGGAGTGACATTTGACGAAACAAATTCGCCACGATTGAAGGGTTTCCTCACTACCAGATCATAGCTCTTGGCGGGATCGAGACCGCCAAAATGCAGCAGGCGCGAAACCGAGGCGTGGTACATCACGCCGCTATTCGCTTCGCGCATCCCCTTGAGATAGGCGACTTCACCGGCATGGCCTGCCTCGTAAACATAAACCCTCACGCCATAGCCGCCCGCATCGCCATGCTCCCCTTTCAACGTAACCTGAAACCAGTTGGCTCCTGGATTTAAATCGTTGCGGTACCAATGGAGCACATCCTCTCCTTCCCCGCTCGCTCCATTGTACTGGGCGTAGAAGAGATCGATGTCCCCATCGTTATCCGCATCCGACCAGCTGGCGTTGCGCGAGGGCTTGTCGGCAGGGATGGGCACCGAGGAGAGCGGGCTGAAGCTGAAGGCGCTTCCCTCGTTCAGTAGGTTATAGTAGATATCACGCTGACCCACAGGCCAGAAGTCCAGATCGCCATCATTGTCGAAATCGGCGACCATAGCTGCATCGGGCGAATATTCCGGATTCACCCCGTTCCAGGTACGATCAAAAGAGAACCGTTGTACAAATTGCTGGCCATGGTTGACGTTCTCGCGAATGTAGACCCGGATACGCAGATTGCCATTGCTCCCTTCCCCCTCCAAAACCAATAGATCAAGGTCTCCATCGTTGTCGAAATCGGCCCAGGCGGCGCCATCGGCGCCATAGCATTCACTTTGGAAAGAGAGGCCATATTGATCCGTCACATCAGTGAAAGTTCCGTTGCCTTCATTGCGATATAAATGGTTTTGGCCGTAGTAGTTGGCGGTGGTGAACATATCCGGGTCGCCATCGTCGTCGTAATCTCCGAAGATCGGTCCTTGATAGCCATGCGGTCGTCCGCCATCGAAACGATTTGTAGTCGGGCTCAGCGTTCCCCCATTGTTGATATAAAGCGTCCCTCCCGTTTGCTCATCATTGCCCATATCGACCAAATCGACATCCCCATCGCCATCCACATCCACCGCACCGGAACCCTTAGAACCGTTGCTGAAATTCACACCCGAATTGCTGAAATAGCCTTTCCCATCATTGATGAACAGCCGATTGGAGCTGGACTCGTTCTCTCCATCTCCCACCCATAGATCGAAATCTCCGTCATTGTCCACATCAAAGGCGGTGGTGTGATGGATGTTCGAGTAGGAAAGATATAGTCCTCTGGCTTGGGTCTCCTCACTAAAGGTGCCATCCCCACGATTGATCAACAAACGCAATTGCCTCGGATTCCAGGTGGAATACCCGATCAGATCCTCATCACCATCGCCATCCACATCCACGAACAGCGAACGCCGTAAGTCGTATTGGTTGTTCACCGCTCCACGATCGCTGAAAGATACCGCTTGAGCCTGGAGGGGATTGCCAGAAGCGTACGACGTGACAAGCAGGACTAGAGTCATGGAGATAAACAACAAGAGCAACAAATTATGCTTGCCCTTCGCCAGCACATGATCAGAAAAACACCGTTTCCATTTCCATTCCCTCTCATCCATTCTCAATCTCTCCTCAGCCCTCATACCCACTTCCTACTCCCGACCAGACCTTTTGCCGAAAATTTTATCTCTGGTGAAGCTCCCTCTTTTACTGGCTATTAATCGTCCTTTGTCTGAAATGCTAAAACTTGCATTCTTCTGGCATTGCTGCATGATAGGACTCATGGAAATTGAATCCCATCGAAACGAGTCAAAAGCAAGAAAAAAACGATCAACTCGGCCTAAAGAACTGCCGTGCGATTGATGCAAGCCTCCCACTACCATCCTACGTAAAATTGGGTATGTTTGGATAGGGTACCCTGGTACCGTTAGGTGAAGGTATTCTCGCCTAGCAAAGAATTCTCGGGTAAATGTGCCAGGAGTTGCTTTCGAATCGGAAGGAATTATCCGTACCGATTATCGTTGCACAACGGGCTTTATCATGGCACTTCTTATTCCTTCGAATGAGTCCCCACAATGATCAAATTGATCACTTCCTGAACATCGAGGATGTCAACGATCCCGTCTATGTTAAGGTCTGCCCGTTTGATGATCCCAGCATCACCTTCAATGCCAAGAGCGACCCGCGCACTTAATTGCACATCCCTCTCATCCACGATTCCATCCAAATTAAGGTCCCCTTGCAGGTCTGGAATATCGTCAACATACTCATAAGCTCCAATATCATAACCGGACCCTTGAGGGCGAATTATTCCCTCTAGATCCATTGTTACTTCTTGGAGAAAAGCCCCAGCATCGATTGCGGGTGAAGTGACTTGCAGGTGGAAGTCCTTCTTCTCGGGATCAATGAATTGAGGGTTAATGCCCCAGAGCCCGTGTAGCTCATTCCACTTATTTCCCTCGGCTGGGTATTTCAAGTTGTAATCCGTTCTTAACCCCGGCAAGGAGCTCTCATCAACCACATAGGCACTATAGGATCCAAAGAAGATATTATTCATAATAGACGCGTTACGGGCGCCATCTTGCAAGACAATCGCACGACTGCCCCTTAACCTATCTGAAAAAGTATTATTGACAATAGTTACATTCGGGATCTGCATGACATAAATCGCTTGCCATCCGCCGTTGTCGCAAACGTTATTGCGGAAGGTGATGTTCATGGATTGGCGTTTGGTTTCAGCAGAAGCCATTATGCATTGGTGGTCAACGTTCTGGCAAGTATTGCCCTCGATTAGGATATCCTTCGTCGGCGGTTTGCCGTTATCAAAGGTCTGGAAACAATCTGTGTGGGCGGTGGGAGCCTCTGTATTGATAATATCGTGGATAGAATTATTTCGGATGACATGCCCTTGCCCGAAGAAGCGGATCCCATCGGCATCCACTGCCTGGGCATTAATCGAGTGTGAGATGTCATTCTCTTCGACAAGGTTGTTTGAGCCGAAGATTTTGATGCCGCTGCCATCGGAATAGGAAATGACATTGCCCTGAATGACGGTATCATTGCAAAATGGTTCTCGATCAGTACACGCGATGCCATCCATACGCGTATGATGGATGGTATTTTGGAGGATCTCATTGCCCCGTCCTTGCACGTAAATCCCATTCCCATCCTGTTGGTGAACAGGCGTATCCGTAATCTCGAAACCTTCAACCCGGATATAATCGGCCAGGATGGTGAACCCTCGGGTGACTACGGCGCCCTGCGCCCAAAATACAATCTTCCTCTCGATCGTCCCAGAGGGTTTGATCTGAACGCGCTCATCATAGGAGCCCGGCCTGACACAGATTACTTCACCCGGTCTTGCTTGGTCGGCCGCGTGTTGGATCGTGCGGAAGGGCTGCTGTTCAGTGCCAGTCTGAGCATCCGATCCATCCACGGATACATGCAGGGTGCAATCGACAGAAACTTGATTCCCTATGGCGAGACTACTCCCCTGTAAGCCCAGAGAACCTGCTTGCGCTTCCCATCCAAGAAATCCGATCGCCAATAACGCCACGAGCATCAATCCCGATCGAAATCGTGCCATAGCACCTCTCGTTTTCTCTCGCTCTCCTAAGGCCCACGACTTGGCTTGCTTCCCCATAGAACAATTGCACCTTTCGGTACGAAACCCGGTAGACCGATCGAAGAGTTCCTTGGCCTCTCCTGGGACAACGTTAAATGCCAGCGTCTTCCTGCCATTTGCACTGCGCGGAAAAATGCCACAGTATAAAACGATGTCGTATAAACACTACGCTCATTATAGACATGGATGAATCATAGAAGAGAGGGTACTTTGGTCCTCTCCGACCCATCGAGAAGGGACTGGATGCCAATAGAGAGCCGGCTGGCAACGATGTCTTCATCTCTGGCAGCAGAGGCGGAGCGCAACCTGGCCTTCAGGATGCTCAAACCAATCGACCCTGTTCTGGATTGATTTGTACCTGCAATGAAGCTTCCGGCTTAGAAAAAAGGGGCTAAGAAACTCCATCGATGATCTTGCTGTAACTGCCACATCGCTTGTCGAACGATTCTCGAAGTGCCTTCCCACTCCTACGGAACGGCGCCTTGCATCATCATTGGGAAGTAGATCAGCGCCTGCTCCAGGAAAGCAGGGCTGATTTCGTTGACAAGGCGATTGCCGCTCGTATCATCGGCAGCAATTTTCAAAGCTACCAATCTTCCAGCGGGGATCACCGGCAGATCGGCGCTGAAGACATCACCCTGTCTGCTGACCCCCAAGCTTTGCCACCCCCGTCCGTCAGCGAGATCGATCGCCAGGTCAACCGATTTTAGCGCTACATCATCGATCACCTCGACTCGAACCTGGCCGCCGCTGGCAATCCAATCCGATCGCTCTCCATTGCTGAGAATCTGCAGCGTATGAATATACGGCGGATTGCGGTCATCCAGGCGTGTATCAAAACTGGCATTGGCCTTGCCTTGAATTGGGATACCTCGCAGAGAAGCGCCATACGACATGTCCATCGTGATTTTACCAACCGAGAAGTATTGGGAGGTCCATGATGAGAAATCGCTCTCACTCCCCAATTCCCCGTTTTGGATGATCTGCCCGTTGCTCGTCAGGACATAGGGTATGTCATAACGCAAGAGATTTTGCCATTGGTCTCGCACGTAAGCCACGCTATCCCCCATAGTGACCAGGTCAGAAAGGATATGGAATTGAGTGGGTTCAACTTGAAAGACACCCGCCCAGAAAACCGGTGGCATTTGGAATGTAAACTCTTCCATGGTTGAGCTTTCTAATTTCAGGATGCGATCCACTTTTCTGTCCTCGGCATAGGTACTGAAGGTCAGGCTGTCTTCAACTCGGATGAAAGGAGAATCCCCAATTTTTTCCTTTTCTGAGCTGCTGACAGAACAATCCTTCATTGAATAAACCTCAAGAAAACGATAAGGAGCTACCACTCCAGTTTCCGGCTGTGGCGCTCTTAAAACCGAGCTTCGCCATGGAAGCGTTCCGCAGAGCTCGATATCGTCCCATACGGCGGCCCAACCGGTTTCATCAACTGTCGCGATAAAATAGTATTTCAAATGAACATAGGGAATATCCGGAAGGGACTGAACGATGTAATCGATCGTCTTGAAGGAACGGACATCTTGCGTTAGGGTAAGGTCTCTTTGTATCCCATTCAGAGTGTAAAACAAATCATAGAAGCTTGGATCAGGCCAATACTGCACTAAGCCATCCGTCTCGAAATAATAATCGGTGCTGAGGGCGGAGAAACCCGTCCTTGACAGGCTTGTCTGAGATCCAAGAACATAGATGCCATTGCCTGAGGGTCGGTGGAAAATCCCCGAAATACCTTGATATGTATCTTCTGGAAATGCGGAAACTTCCTTTCCGTCCGGAAAACGAATACGGGCATCAACTTGGTATTGGGCTTCAGTCCTACTAAGAGTTATAGATTGATCATTTGAAAGATCGATGCCCTCACGTACGACATATTCCGTGTGCAAGCCTTCTGCAGAAGAAAAATCTTCAAAATAAACAAACAAATCAAAGATCCCTGGCTGCAGGGGGACTTCGAGATGATAGCCGGGGAAAGCAAAAAAAGCTTCTTTGCCATTCGCTACTCGATCATGCAAATAAACCACCCAAGGCCAATCCTCAAATTGTATCGTCAATTGCACGTTCTTGATGAATACAAAGGGCACACGCCACTGATCACTCTCATCCTTAATCCATATTCCTCCAAAATAGGCAAAGGGCTTTTTCGAAGGATAAGGCAGAAGCACGTTATCAACCGTAAGTGTTAATGATACCGTGGCCGTATTTCCAGGGTCAATCTCTATACGATCGGCGTTTAGCTGCGCATCGACGCCCTGGGGAAGGTTTGCGTCCAGACTCAGGTGATATGTCTTTCTTGATAAGGCGAAATTGGATATTTCTATTGTGCCTGTTGTCGTCCAAAACTGTTGGCTGCTATTCACACGACCCAGACTGAGGGTGGCCGGCTGGATGACGGTGGTTGCCCTTGCGGCCCGATCGACACGGAGACGCCCAGTGCCTTCTGATAGACTATCCTCACCGAGGGATTGGGCTGTATTCATCAAGAGCGCTTTGATGCGAGCCGGTGTCCACTCGGGATGTAGTTGAAGCATCAACGCCGCAGCGCCCGCCACATGCGGTGATGCCATGCTCGTTCCGGACATCTGGATGTAACCGCCCCCTGGCGCTGTTGAGTTGATATCCACTCCAGGCGCCACAATATCAGGTTTGATGTTGTAGCCATCTGCAGGTCCTTTCGAGGAGAAGGAAGCAAGTTCATCTGACTTAGTGGAAGCACCCACCGTAATGGCTTTGGCCACTAATCCCGGATTTCCAATTGAATAATAGTTGCCATTATTTCCTGCTGCGACGACAACGACAATCCCCTGATCGACAGCATGACTGGTCGCCTGCGCGAGAGGATCATCGGATGCTCCACGACCTCCTAGACTCATATTGATCACGGCCGGCATATCGTCTGTCATGGGATCGCCATCCGGATCGGCAGCCCTCTCCAGCGCGGCGATCACATCGCTTTCAGAACAGGACCCATACTCATTGCAGACCTTATAAGCCAATAATCGGGCTTCCGGTGCGACCCCTTTCAATTGCCCATTGGCAGCCACGATCCCGGCGACATGGGTGCCATGCCCATGATCATCCAGCGGGTCTGGATCATCATTAACAAAATCATACCCGCCGATGACTTTGCAGCCCATCCCAAAACAGCCCCCCAGATCCGGATGGGTGTAATCGATGCCGGTGTCAATAATGGCCACGGTGATGCCTTGCCCGGTCACCGGGTTTCCGGCTGCATCGGTCATCTGCCAAACCGAGGGTGCGCCGACCAAGGGCACACTCTCAGCAAGCGTGACTTGAAGTTCTTCATCAAGATAGACCGCCTCCACCTCAGCCCGTTGCTCGATGCGAGGGATGTCCACCAATCGCACGGTCGCTGCAAAACCGTTCACCAGATAGCTGAAACGGCGCGTCACCCGATCGATCAAGCCCACATCCTGGAGGCTTGTGACCAGCCCATCCCGTTTCCTTTCGAGATTGGCGGCATAGGTGCGAATGTCCGCAGCCAGTTGTGCTTGGGGAATTCGCCCCTCCCTATGCAGACGATTAAGTTGCACTGCCACAGGCTCTTCGTTAAGGCGTACAATAACCTTGACCTCATCCGAGCCAGAAAGGACATCGATCACCTCGCCGCCAGAGACGATGGCGATCCCTTTTTCCGATTCGCCGAGCAGAAGCGCACCTCCCTCATCTGGGTCGTCGTGCGGATCGAGCAAGGTTGAAGGGGTAGCGGAAAAAGGCGCCGGGGGAATGATCGTCTCAAGTTGCTCTGGGAGCATCGATCCAGATTGATCGCTTTGCTTGGGCGGCATAATGGAGGGAGTGGCCCCTAACGCCACACCAGGGCTATTCAGCGCTGTGATCTGCAACATTCCCAAAACCAAGATCAGGCGCAACCCACTCGCAATCACGCGCTTGCAGAGGCATGGCAGGCTTTCTGGGGTGGCTTGATTGCAGGCGCGATTCTTCACACAGCGATGATCGATCACGTGGCCCATATGCGTGAACCTCCACTTTCATTGACGGAGGGATCCTTCAACGACCGCGTATTGCAATGTGTCTGTCCAATGTTAATATGGATGGATACAGAAGCGCGATAATTTTTCAGATCGGTTTCCCTCCGGCAGGTCAAGAACCAATCCGTTACGAGATTGTAATTGCAGCGTTAGCCTTTCCCCTTATTAAACGCTTTAATAGGCATTTTTGTTACGAAATTCGTGGGACAGACGGCCGAGCTGACCCCATCTTTTTGCCCTTCTATGCCTGTAAAAGCGTTAAGATTCCTTTCGACCAGGGACCGATATCACAACCACAAAACGAAAATCCGATGCCTGACTGAAGCCCCCAGAATTCGGACAAGAACCACGAGCATAATTGCAGCTTCATGCCCATATGGCAATTAATCAGTCAGATTATTGATAATCCACTGCACGTCCAGGACATTCACGGCGCCATCCTCATTCACATCGGCAGCCGCTCCCCAATCTTGTACGCCAAGGATGTGCCCTACGCAGGCCTGAACATCCAAAACTGTGACGCTCCCATCCCGGTTCACATCACCTCTCGGGTACTCTTGAGAGGGGCTCACCGTGACCGTCCTCTGATCGCTTTGCCAAAGATCGGCGGTGGCGGCCCTTGCATAGGCCCTGGCTTCGATGGTGTATGGCCGATTGGGAAGACCATGGGTGTCCCAGGTGAAGGTGTAGGGACTCGCATGCAGTGTCTCCACGGGGATGCCGTCCACCAGGAAGACCACATACCGAACCGCATCTTCATGGAGGACCTCCACCTGAACCTGAACCTGTCCACTGACCACCTGACCCGCGGCTGGGCTGATGATACGAATAGAATAGTCCTTACTGGCCCCATATTCATACGCCCCCCGGTCTGGAGCGGAGCCATGATAGGCGTAGCTGACCCCATCACCGCCATTCCAGGAAATGCTCCTATCCACCGTGATCGTGTTGGTTCCATAATCGATGCTGGTAATCCTCACCGCCGCGTTCGTTCCCACGCGGATCAGATCGCCCAGGCCTCTTCCCCATCCGTCGACAAAGTAGCCCGAATCCTGCACCACAACCTGGGTGCCAGTTCCGGAGTTGGCGGTTGTCGTCAGTGGGCTGGCCGAATCCACCGCCGGGGAGTTTTGCTGCAGACGGAAATCATCCCCAGCGTAATTGTCAAATAAGGGATCTTGATTGAAAATGCCGTGTTGCTCACTGCGAAACGGATCACGCCAGGTACATGATGCCCCGCAATCGGGATTATAGGCAAGGTTGAAGTCCCCCCAAAAACCGGCTTGCGATTCCGGATCGAGATAATAGATATAACCGCCATTGCGAACGCTGTTATAGAAGATATTGTTGACCACGCTCCCATCATTGGAATAGTCCGTGAATGAAACGCAATTGTAGGCTTTGGGCGATTGAGTGGACAATTCATCCACCAAAGTATTGCTAACGACTCGAGCGTGTTCAAACTGCTCCACGCCGAAGGGATAAGACCCATTTCTCGCAAGGACATTGTTGCGAAAGAGGAACTCAGCGCTGCCCGTATTATCATCATCCTGCAGCAAAACAGTGTGCGCATGGGGGACCGAGCTGTCGACGAAGAGGTTGTTCTCCACGAGCGTGCGCGTCAAAAGCATATCCGGATGGCTCCAATACTGCAGCCCATCAATGTGATGACCCTCTGGTTGAGTGCATTGGGGGAAATCAGACAGGTAGCAATCATGGAAGTAATTGTTACGGACGATATTATTCTCCCCCCACACATTGGTAAAATCACCAATATGAGAGATGTCGTTGTACTCGATGGTATTATTGTTCCCACGGCTAAGGATCGCGATTTCACCGGATTCATGACCTTCAACAGCGCCAATGAACTCCATTCTATTTCCTCGAATCAGAACGTTATTGGATGGACCCGAATGGTGCATCCAGATGCCCAGGGTATAAGTGTGGTGAATATGATTATCCAATATCTCACATCCATGTGCTCTCACAAGCCAAATACCTTCGTGTTGCGCACTCGAGTTCAGGTGGGTAATTTCAAATCCGATGATGCGGATATAGGTCTGGTCCTCTATTCGGAACCCTCTCACAATGACATTCTCTTCCGCCTTAAACGTGATCGGCTTGCCCAATTCCCCTGAGTTTTTCGCCTGAACCCGTTCTTCATAGACGCCGGCTGCCACGTAGGCTGTGTCCCCGGCTCGCATCACATCCGCAGCGTGCTGGATCGTAAGCCAGGGGGCGTCCTCACTGCCCACGTTACTATCGCTTGCCCTGGGATGACGCTGGTCGACGTAATACATGGCGCCCTCAGCCGCAGCTTCTCCCAGGGAAGGAGTGAACGGAGCGGAAATGGACTTCTCATTGCCGAACAAACCCTGAAAAACCGCCCGCGCCCCGGTCTGGAATGGCGGCCAGATGAATAGAACGATCAAGAAAATGGCTAACAATACCATCACAACTCGATATTTCATCTGTTACTCTCCCGAAATCGCCTTTACAATCTCCTGCACATCCAAAACATCCACCACCCCATCTCCATTCACATCGGCCGCCTGCCCCCAATCCTTTATGCCGAGCAGGTGATCGACACAGGCTTCTACATCCATTTGATTCACAAGGCCATCCCCATTGACATCCCCCGGCAAAGCCGAAGCTTCCCGAACCTGTACTTCTCGATTAACTGTTGAAATATCAATGATCCAATCCTCGATTTGAAGACGTAAATTCCCTTCCGTTCGCTCAAGGACAACGACATCCTCGGGGGTTGCTCCCTGGAACGGTCGGATGACCGTTTCAATGCGTGCACTGCTGCCATGAGGCAGGATTTGAAAAAGCTTGCTCTGGAAGGTGGTCGTCAGTCCTGCCTCGGGGTGCGTATAAGAGACAAGGTAGTCATCCACTCGCCTGGCATAGTTCTCGGGCGAGATCTCCTCGATAAACAATCCAGCACCACTCCCCGGAAAGGTGGTCGCCACCTTTCTCCCATCCAGGCTGACATTGGCTGTTTCGTCGATGTGCAGCCTCCACTCGATATCATGAGCGAGGCTTGATTCGATCTCATCGATGACGATGATGATTCGTTTCTTGACGAAGAGCACATGACGTAAGAGCTTCGTGAGTTTTAATTCAGGTTTGTACATCTTCGTCAGGTCAGCAACGAGATATTCATAATCCTCCGTGAACTCGGCATGGACGATGTCGGCCGTTCCACCATTGGCAATCACTTCGGGGATGTTCAACCCATTGGGATTGCGCGTCTCACCTAATTGCCCGATGCCGCCATCGAAAGTGATGGTATTATGATCGGCCGTGAGCCAGCCATATTGATAGCCATTATCGACGATCATGTATTGGCCATAGGCATCCAGCAGGATCACCCCCGCATCCGGGTGGGCATGACCCGATCCAGTAGGGAGCTTCAAAACTTCATGCGCCTGATGTCCCATGGGCGGACCGGCCTTGAGCACCAGCAAGGTCGCCGAAGGATCCTGCCAATCGGATCGTGAGGTGAAAAGGCCTAAGTCTTCAAAGAGCCATTGGGTCGCCATGTTGTCTGGAGGCATGGCGGGAATCGTCTCGTCATAAAAGAGCAGGTTCTTCCAGTCTACGGGCGGATGCGGATGGGCTTCGATGATCTTGTTTGCCAGCCATTGGCTGTACGGATCGTTAAATTTGGCTGCCAGTCGCTGCAAGACCATTGGACTATACCAATCTTGACGTTGGTCGTACACATCCGCGATCTGAATCACCTGATTGTATGCTGGGATGCTGGTATACAAGCGGTATTTGCCTGTATTCTGAAACCAGACGTTCGTCACCATACGATCGACACCGAGAACATTTTCTTCGAGGGCGAAATAACGCACGAGCGCATCACTGCCATAGGTCCAATAGGCGGCTCCCTCGGTATAGGCTCCGTCCGGAGGCAGCGCCTGGAGGACATGCGTGAAATTATTATACGCTGCCAGGATATAGTCATCCGGATGGTCGGCAACATCATACAAAGCTACCCCAGCGACCATGATCGCAAGCGTATTGACATAGTTATGGTTTTGATGGTAGTTGTCCGCCCACCAGATATCGACGTTCACTAAAAGCTTATACAAAATCTCCGCATGGTACTCCATCTTGACTGCATAGGATTCTCGCTCCTGTGGGGAGAATTCATCGTAGAGCCAGTCATAGGCGACGCTCATCCCAAAGAGGATATGGGAAGCGACTAAGTCTTGATCCCCTCCCCAAGTGGGATAGTTCGCAATGGCGTTCATCCATGCTTTGGCAGCATTTAGATACTTGGGATCGCCTGACAATCGATAGGCCATGGCAAAATAGGGCAAGCGATCCCCAATCTCCCTCGAACCGAAGGGGCTGGCCACTTTGGGATCATCCGCAGGGTAAGGGGCCTCCTCGGCATATTGATCCGCTCTGGAGCGCACTACCTCCCAAAAAGTCTGATAGGGTTCCATCCCATTGCTTACCTTGTCTTTTAGAAAGGTAACTTTATCATTGGTCAAATACAGCCTGGGGTGATCCCGTACAGCGATGAGCCTTGTCGTCGCTTCAATCGGCGCGCTGAGTCCCGATTCGTTCCCGGAGCTATCCATGGCTGATACTTGATAGATGTACTTCGTCCCAGGGGAAAGGTTCGAGTCGGTATAGGTTGTTGCCGATGCCGAGTCGACATGATTCCCATCACGGTATATTTTGTAACCCACGAGACGGACATTATCCGTAGAGGCATCCCAAACGAGTTGAATATGATAAGGAGTTTGTGATGTAGCGTCTAAATTCCCTGGGATAGAAGGCGGCAGGGTGTCTTCGGATTGGCCCTGACCATAGAGCTCGGCTATTTCGCTTGCACTCAAAGATCGGTTATAGAGCCTGACTTCGTCGATCAAACCGTTGAACCAATAATTCCCTGCTCCACCGATGACACCTGAGGTGAAATCAACGGGAGTGGCATCCACATTCCAATTTTTTATCAAAACCGCGTTTCGATAATAGTTTGCAGTAGAACCCTCTTTGATAATCGCGATGTAGACCCACTGGTTGACATTCGATTCCGTCACCCCTTGCCCATATTTGCCGTTGAATTCGATATAGTACCCACTGGGACGGATGAGGATGCGATTGTTATCGGAGTTCTTCTCAAAGAATGAATTATTGCCATTCGGTTCGCTTGGGGCTTGATCGTTGAGAAAGATCCAGCCTGTGATCGTGAAATCCACATAGGAGGATAGCCCATGGATCTGAAGAACATCATCTTCACCATCGAACTCCAAAGCCGAGTTGATCTTCCCATCCTTCCAACGGGGACCATTAACTAGTTTTGCTTCATTCCCATTGCCTGAGAAATCCAATGCGGTGACGCCGCCTCCTTCGTCGAATCCCCAATGAGCAACCAATCCGGTCTCAGGAGTCGCCGCACGTGTCGGAGATCCCGCGCCAAGAAATACGATTCCAGCGAAAACAGCCAGCAAAGAGAAGATGAATGCAAATCGCTTCGGGAATTTCAGGCTCCTCATTGATCCTGTCCTCTCATGTTTCTATCAGCCTATGGTCAGCAGTTATGCCATTTCACTCCTGCTGCTCACGTTCAATGCGCGCGTCAAAACACGCCTTGTGTCGGGCATAGCGCAACTTTCCAGTTACGCTAAGGTAAATTCATTGTAGTGGGGGTAAGTTATCGGCGATACAGTACCTTGGTCCTGTTTATTTGACCCTGGCATGCTCTGGGACCTTAGATATTTACTGAATCCCATCCCATCCTGCCAGACGCGCCATCATCCACCAGAAGGCCTGTGCCTTAAGCTTGCATTGCAATGGATGCGAATGTGGGCAATTATTTGTGAGGTCTTGACAATCCTGCGGGTGGGCGCTGCACCAGCTCGCGCACCAATCGCAGGCATCACTCGCATTGGGGTAGTAATTCCCAGCCGGATCATAGGACTCGATATTTGCGAAGTCAAAAACCACCTTTTGATTGTTCTTTGCATAATTCAGTACCATGTCATTATTTCGAGCTAGCGTAGAGCCGCCGCCATCCGTATGACCTGTCATAAGAATGTGGCGCATAGAGGGGTACTCTGTCTCAAATCCGTTCATGGTATCCAGGTAGAGTTGCACTGTACTCTCACTATTGCTGGATTGTTGCCCACACCATGACCACATCGAGAAATCGAATAACCCTGTGTTCGCCACCGCTCGCGTGCGGTCTCGACCGTCCCCCGAGCTCCAATAATCATCAGGGTTGATGTAGGTCTCTGGCGGATTCCCGTTAAAGAGGCACAATGTACCAGGTTGGCAGTTCAAGGAGCTGGGCGGCGAACTCCCAGCATTGATCTCCGTGATGCTATATTTCGAATTATGGCTTGCCAGGGACCTCAGACCGTAGAGGATTTGAGACCCATGGGAGGTATTGGCGTAGTGAAAGGTCAGCTTCTTGGCTTCTATCAGCCATTGATCCGGGATTCGGCTGATATCGGTGTTGTTATGGTCGATGATCAACGCTCCTGTCGACGGACCGTGCGTGGGTGTGGATGTTGGGGTAGGTCTCGGAGTTGATGTGGAGGTCGCTGTGGGAGTTGGTGTAATGACGGGCAAATCCTTGGCTTTGACCATCATGTAGGCCGCCATGCCGCGATCCAACTCACTTTCTGGACAGGCCAGCAATCTCGGCTGCGTTTGACAGGGGATCATTATCCCCGCCTCATAACATGCTTCTATCCAGGTTTCATACCACATGCCAGATTGTACATCTGCGAAGAGACCTTTCACCTCCGTCGGTGGGGCGTAATTCTCACCAAATTTAATCTTCAGCATGAAGGTACACCCCTCGGCGATTGTATTGAACTTCTCCGGGCAATAGGCCAACTCCGTGGTTGAACAACCAGCAGTGAGGCCATTGCGGTACATGGCATCGGCCCAGTCGGCAGCCCAATGCGTGTTGATATCCACATCGGTAAAGAGTTGCCCAGTAGGTTGCGGGGCCGCGTAACTCGCACCGAACCTGCCACGCATTACAAAAACTGCCTCTTGCGCCCTGGTTAATTTATCTTCTGGGCAATAGCTGGGGGGATTCGTCTTACAACCCACAACATAGCCATTTTGATAGAGCGTCTCGATGTAATCATGGAACGGATGGTCTTCGGGAACGTCAACGAAGGTGGTATCTGCCGAGAAGGCGGAATCGGTAGAAAATATCAAGCCAATCATCAAAATAAGCGCAAGACCTAGAAAAAAAGAAATGCATGCTTTCATCGATAAAAACTCCGTCTGAGCCCTATTGGACCGGTTCGCGAATTCATGTCCTTAAAATTAGGGACGAACGACTCTTTCGTTACCCGATCTGTGGTTGAACAAGAAAGCGATCATCTTACTCCTCCCCTTGAGCAACACCGATAGGAACCAGAATGAAAACGGTCGGGCTCCAGAATCCGAGTCATCGGTCTCTTTTTAAACATACTAAATGAGAAAGTAATCTCAGGACGAGGGTACTGAAGTCCTAAAGTGCCGAGTACTATAGTCCTAATCCCAAACGATTCATGCAAACACTCATCCATTGAAAAAAAAAACAATCCCTCACCTTCCGTTATGGGAGAGGCAATCCTTTCGCCTGCACGGTCATATAAGCAGCCATTGCTCGATCGAGTGGCCCAAACGGGCAGAACGATAATGGGTTCTCCTGGCAAGCGGGGATTAACCCCTCTTTATAGGCTGCTTCAGCCCACTCGATGAACCAATCCTCCGAGGTGACATCGGCAAAGATGCCCTGTGGATCGGGGGGAACATAATCCTTGCCGAACCTCATCCTGAGAGCAAAGACCGCCCCGTGCGCCCGGCTGTACTCCTCCCACGGGCAGAAACTCAAGGAATCCGCATTGCATCCTTTTGTGTACCCATCATTGTAGAGCGCAGTCGCCCATTTGTTGGCCCAACTCCCTGTCTCCAGGTCAGCAAAGATCTGCCCCGGCGGCTCAGTGGGGGTCTGACCCCCGCCCCAGATCGCCCGTTCGGTGTAAACCGCACCCTCGGCGCGGTTCATGATCCGCTCGGGACAGTACATCAGCGGCTGAGCCTGGCACCCAGAGGTGTATCCCGCCCGATAGAGGGCTTCAATGTAGGCATAGTAGGGATGGTCGAAAGGTACATCGACGAAAGTGGGGGCTGGACCTGAATCTCTAATGGTGACAATGTTGGCCGAGAAGGGTTCCAGGATGATATGATGCAGGTCCCCAATCGATTCACGAATGATCGCACCTTGTAGATTTATCGGATGATAGCCATCGGTAATCGTCTGTCTCGACCCACCTCCAATGACCGAGTCCATGTAGGCTTCGCTGATCTGACCCACGCCCAACAGGCTCAAGTCAACTACAACCGCGGTCCCTTTCTTGTTAACCAGATGGACCTTCTTCTCGCCCGTCTCTCCATGGATGGTCCCCATCGCCTGCACCCATCCGAACTGGTCCTGCCCTTTGACGACCCTCACCAGGGTATCTGGTGTCGTCTGTGAGGTGTGGTCCAGGTACATCTTAATCGGCCAATAGACCAGATCAAGGATGGTATTTCCATTTTCGTCGGAGGCAGCCATGCCCATTCCCTGATCGCTGTAGTGGTAGAGTCGAAAGTGAATGATGAAAGCCAATCGGCCCGATTCCCCGTGGTCGCCGTAGTAGGAGTTAATGAAATTCGCTTGCCAGTAGGGAACGCTGAATTGCGCCCAATGTCGGGCTTCTTCGTTGCCGGTACCCCCGGCGGTGGCCACGCTATCCTCGCTATCGATGATGACGATGTCCTTGCCTTTGGACAAAGCGTAATTGCGCAGCATCCAGTACTCCCAGGAGTTCTCCCGCTTCTGGACGCGCATGCCCATATAGTAGCGGTGGTGACTGATGAAATCGATAGGACCAGCTCGATCAATCAAGGAGAGGGCGAAATCATAATCCCCTTGGGTCCCAGAAAGAGGGACACCGGGATTCAATCCACCGGCGATGGCACCGCCCCCAATCACAACTTCCCTTTTGCTGAATCCCTTTGAGAAGTGAGGGCCACCATTACGGATGGTGTTGGCGAAAACATTGTATGCATCGATATACGTATCAAGCGTCCAGGTCCCATAGACGCCAAGATTGGGCTCCAGATAGAATTCGATGTAGAAGGGTTTGCTGCCCAACTTAGAGGCATAGTTATCACGAATGTAACGGGTCATGTTGTAAAAAAGATCGGCATTATATTGCCAGAACCTTCTTGAAACCGTAGGGGTGAGCCGGTTCGAGCCATGGGTGACTTTGAAGATATCCCCCACTTTCACGCCCTCAGCGGCCAGGTCAATATATTGCGGATCTTCTGTAGTCCAGGCGCTGTCATCCCATGTTCGCACCACGCGAAGCCGGTCGCCGGTATTGGATCGTACATAGAACACTTTCCCGGCGGCCTCGCCTGTGAGGATATGCAATTCGGCGTGGTAATACTGATACATATTCCCACGGATCTGGAGGTCATTATTGAGGTCATTGCCCTCCTTGATGAGGTACCACCAGTCGGCATCGTCATGCTCGCTGTTGTACTCGTCCAAGATGACATTGTTTTGGATTCCCCTGGGATTGCTGATCGTCTCGATGGCCTTGATCCGGCCACGCGCCTCAGTCGCATAGTCAGTGCTCCAGGCGATGATCCAGGGAATCGCATCGCCATCTATGATCGCTTTGTCCATCGAGGTTTTGAAGTTATCCCAAAAATAACTGTTGTAATCGGTGGGATCGTTTTTAAAGCCAAGATAGTAAGGCTCATAATCCAACAATTTATAGACATCGTTGATGATGACATTGTGCTGGATATAGCGCTGGTTGGATCCATCAAAACCGCGCTGTAGCTTTAGGGTTTGGTCGCCCGGCGAACCGCTCACAGCCAGGACTTTGAAGATCTCCCTGCCGATGCGAATGACCTCCCCCTCATGGAAGTCGTCCGCTTTCATCTTGACCCCCTCGAGGATGGCTGTCCGCGAGGCGTCGTTGGCATCCAAATCGGAACTGATGGAGGAAATACCAGAAGCATAGGCGTCAGGTATCTTCTCCACCTTGAACTCAGGCAAGATCTCCTGCAAGCGCAGGAGCTGTCCTACGCTCTTATAAGCGTAGATGGGCGTTCCGCTCCTATGGGAAACGGCAGGCGTCGATTCATCTCCCCTTGAGCGTACTGTCAACGTATTGCTTGCATCGATGGAAGAAAAGCTTGAAAGCTCAACATCGATCTTAAGCTTCATCCCGGATCGCAAGATGCCGAGATTTTGCACATTCTGCAGAGGAATGCTCGTCTCAGACCCCGAGATATCCCTGGCCAGCTCCCCGATCTTGATAAGATCGGTGCCATAGTGCCTGGGCCAATAATCTCCCGCCTGGATCCGGTATAAATTAAAGATCTCCTTGGTATAAGGCCAGGAGTTCAACATCCAACCGAACTCGATCCCTTCGGTGTTATCGTAAATTTCGTCTGTGCCAAAAACAGTGGGCAGCTTGCCATCGGATTGTGAAAAATCAACCACAATATCCGTGGAATCCAAGAGGACGGGAGAAGTAACAGGACTTACGATCGGTTGGTCTGTATACACACCGACCTTGTTCCAAGATGTATATAAAGCGCCGGGATTTGCGACAATGTCTTCGACATAAATACTGGCATACGAGGAGGTCTTATCAACCGGGATGATAAAGATCTCATTATTGCCATCGGTCGTGCGCGTGATGGAGGGGTCATTCTGTAGATTGAAGGTCAACAAAGTCTGATCATCAAAGCCAACCCGGATCTTAGCCGCACGAATCCGCCCGGAACTCGCATCCTGAGAAATCTCGATGCGTTTGATCTGTGTTCTGTCATTCAATTGAATCCGATGGAACCCTCTCCATACCCCATTAGGAGATTCGAGCGTTGGATTGTTGTATTGGATACGGATCTCATAGGTCTTTGGATCGCCATCGATCATCGCCGGGGTATCACCATAATGCTGGGTTACTTTCCAGGCATAACCGCCGCTTGAGCCGAGGGCAGCGTCGTAAAGCAACCCGGATTGAGTGAGTTTAATATTTATCGGAAGGGCATATTCAAAAACGCGCGAACCATCACTGTAGCCGATGGTATAGAAATAATCCTTTTCCATGGAGAGGCCTTGGTCACTCCACTCATAGACGCTCTGACCGTTTTCGGAGACCCGTGCCTTCTCCGAATAGCTGGAGTAGTCCTTGACCCATCCGCCCGAGAATGCTGCGGTGCCATAGTAGCCTTGGCTGGCATCATAATTGCGGGTCAACGGATAGACCAATTTCAATGTATGCTCATCCACAATTTCTTTAATCGTATACAGGTCGGTCTGCCGAAAATACAAATCCTCTCCCGGATGCAAGCCTCGCGTGGAAGCGATCCGGATGGTATCCGAATCTTGAACGCCGTTCTCCAGCAACGACTGACTTCCCATCCAGCCTAGAGTCTCACCGCGCAAGATGACATATTCCCGTGCCCCGCTCTTCGGTCTCCATTTCAGGACGATCGCATTCGGGTCGCTGTTATGTGGTAGGACGATCAGCCCTTCAGGTGGAATCTCGGCGCCCAGTCCTGAGAGAGCTACGCTGTCCAATTCTTCAGCGATCACAGCAGCTTCTCCATGGGATGAGCCAGCCATGAAGGGGATCAGCCATAAGAAAAGTGCCACAACCAAAAAATGGAATACACATCTTTTCATTACGATTATCCTTTTACCAGTACCACTATCCGTCCCCTATCTTTAGCCGTACCCATTGCTTTCTTCAGAACGGCAGGCCTCACGTTAGTCCCCTCCTGCCGGAGTCCCATCCCATCCCGCCAGGCGAGCCATCATCCACCAATAGGCTTTGGCTTTGAGCACGCAATTAAGCCCATGGGAATGAGCGCAACAGGTCATGCTGCCCACTTCACACCGTGCAGGTAGGTCGATGCAGTCGTCGGGGTGACTGGCACACCAACTCTCGCACCATTTACATGTGCCATCCTCATCCAGGTGATAAGTCCCACCTGGATCCCAGCTCTCAATATCCGCAAAGTCGAAGATGATCCCGTCAATTTGCTGGGCATGGTCGCGGATCATATCATTATGTTTTGGTTCATCCGGATCGGGGTAGGTTCTGTGACCTGTCATGTAAATAAAGCTCATCTGCGGATAATCTGCATTAAACATGTCCATAACATCGAGATATTCGAGGATGTAGTCCGTAGGTTTGTAGGAAACCTCGCCGCACCAGGACCACATCGAATAATCGAATACCCCCATTTCCACAACCGATCTGGTCAGATCGATCCCGCTTTGCCCATACCAATAATCTTCAGGGTGAGCTCCTAATTCTGATACTCTTAATGCAGGAGGATTCTCTTGCGGTGGCAAGTCAAAACCATCTTGTTTATTCTGATAGCTCGTTCTCACCGCCCAACTGTACTTGACCGGATCCACATGCTGTTCCAGATAATTGAGGCCGCTAAGAATTTGAGAGCCGTGGGATGTATGACCGTAGTACATCGTCAATTCCTTGGCCTTCTGCAACCATTCATCAGGAATCTGATCAAATTCTTGCACCGCTCGATGGTCGACGATGATCGAGCCCCCCACGGGAAGGCGCGTTGGTGTGGGGGAAGGCGAGGGCGATGCGGTTGGTGTCCTTGTTGGAGTTGGCGTCCGCGATGGGACAAGTGTAGCTGTGGGGGATGGTGAGGGTGAGGCGGTTGGCGCGCTGGTCGCAGTCCCTGTTGTTGTCGGAGTCTGCGATGGGCTCAGCGTTGGTGTTGAGGACGATGTCGGCTCAGATGTTGGCGTGATCAAGGCTAAATCCTTGGCTTTGACCAGCATATAAGCCGCCACATCACGATGTAATGGGTTTTCCGGACAGGCTCCAAGGCTGGGTTCCGTTCGACACGGCACCAAAATGCTCTCCCGATAACATGCCTCAATCCAGGGTCTGTACCACATCCCCTCGGGCACATCTTCAAAGATCCCGCTCGCCTGCGGCGGGACATAGTCCTCCCCATACTTGATCTTCAACATAAAGGTACACCCCTCGGCGATTGTGTTTATCCGTTCCGGGCAGTAGGCCATCTCCTCAGTGGAACAGCCAGCCGTGAGCCCTTCCCGATACATCTTGTCTATCCATTCGGCGCCCCAATGCGTAGTAATATCGACATCTGTAAAGATTTGCTCGGTCGGCTGTGGCGGAACAAAACTCGCACCGAACTTCCCGCGGATGACAAAAACCGCTTGCTGCGCCCGTGTGAGAGGATCGCCTGGGCAATAGTTGAGCGGGTTTTCGCTGCAACCTTTTACATACCCCTGTTGATAAAGGGTTTCGATGTATTCATAATAAGGGTGTCCTGGAGGGACATCGACGAATGTCGCATCCGCCGAAAGGGCACTTCTTGGACCTATAACCACCAGGAATAATAGAACCACCCCGATCAAGGGAACTATTCCTTTAGGACGAAGAGATTTCATCGTCTACTCCTTCGCATCATCGTCTTAAGCAGTTGCTCTAGCTCGAGGCACGCAGGGCTGTCTTTCGACTTTGGACAACATTTGGGGGGGAATTTCAAATAGTTACGATGACAACGCCCCGTCAACCCGCGATACCTGCACCAATC
>CAYGXU010000025.1:0-34926 GCA_964353875.1 uncultured Anaerolineaceae bacterium
TGTCATCTGGCGCGATTATGGCGCCAGTGTGACTGGTGGGAATATGGAGCCTCTTCAAGGCCGTATGGATTTCGAGTTTGAGCGGATGAGCCGTGATCTGGTCGATGAAATCGAAGAAAAAATAAATGTCGAGGTCGCAGCTGCTCATTCCGTGAAGACGAAGATCCTGCCGCGGGAGGAGGCGTTCAGGATACCGGATCTGATCCGAACGAAAATCAACCTGCTCCCAGAGAATATTCGGGAAGTGCGCATCGTAGAGATAGAGGGGCTCGATCTTCAGGCGGACGGCGGGACTCATGTTAGCAATACAAAGGAAGTTGGGCAGATCAGTATTGTGGACTACAAAAGTAAAGGTGCAATTAACAAACGCATTATTGTATCCTTAGAACCATGAGGTTAGAGAATCATGTTTAGACCTGTACCAAGCAAAGTCGATTTTGTCGCGCAAGAATACCAGATTCTTGAATATTGGAAGCAAACACGGGCCTTCGAGAAATTACGCCAGTTGCGTCGGAATGCCCCTAGATGGTCTTTTATCGACGGTCCCATCACCGCCAACAATCCCATGGGAGTCCATCACGGTTGGGGGAGGACTTATAAGGATCTTTTTCACCGATATAAGGCGATGAATGGCTTTCAGACACGTTATCAAAACGGTTTCGATTGTCAGGGATTGTGGGTTGAGGTTAATGTTGAAAGGGATATGGGATTTCGCACAAAACGTGATATTGAATCGTTTGGGTTAGCCGAGTTCGTCATCTTGTGTAAGCAGCGGGTACTTAATTATGCTGCAGTCCAAACAGTACAGAGTATCCGGCTGGGATATTGGATGGACTGGAATGATCCAGATTTTTTGCGGTGGTTGGGGAAAATGTTGGGGGAAGACCCGCAAAAAATGGTTACAGTCGAGGGTCCTGATGGTCCTGTCAATGATACAGTAGAGGGGATCATTGGAAGGCTGGGTTTGCCGGAGTTGGGAGGTTCGTATTTTACATTTTCCAATGAGAACAACTACACGATCTGGCGAGTGCTTAAGTCCTGTTTTGATCGAGGATGGATCTACAAAGGCAGGGATGTAATGCCGTGGTGTGGCCGTTGTGGAACAGGCCTCAGTCAGCATGAGATTGTAACGGAAGGTTATCAAGAAATCACCCATCCAAGCATCACTTTGCGTTTTCCGCTCAAAGGTCGTTCTAAGGAAAATCTCCTTGTCTGGACGACCACTCCGTGGACCCTGACCAGTAATGTTGCCGCAGCAGTTGGCCCTGAGCTTACCTATGTAAAGGTACGTCAAGGGGAAGAGATCTTTTACTTGAGCCGGGGAACCCTTCATATACTTAAAGGAAATTATGATATTGTCGATGAGCTGCATGGCGAGGATCTCGAAGGTTGGCAATATCAAGGTCCCTTTGATGAACTCCCTGCCCAGAAGAATAGCGGCGCACCAGAGGCTCATCGAGTGATTCTTTGGAACGAAGTGGGTGAAGAGGAGGGAACGGGAATAGTCCATATCGCCCCAGGTTGCGGTGCCGAGGACTTTGCCCTCGGAAAGGAATATGATTTGCCCATCCTCGCTCCCCTCGATGAGGGAGGATTCTTCGTTGAAGGTTTTGATTGGCTGACTGGAACAAGTGAAAGGGAAAGCGCTCAGCCCATTTTTGAGAATCTTAATGGAAAAGGATTGGCATATAAAATCGAAGATTATACCCATCGTTATCCTGTATGTTGGCGATGTTCTCAAGAATTGGTGTTCAGGCTTGTCGATGAGTGGTTCATCTCCATGGGAGAGCAATTAGGCAAATCTTATGAGGAAGTGACTGAGGAGGAGAAGCGTAATAATTTACGGTATCAGATCATGGAAGTGGTGATCAACGAAACACATTGGTATCCTTCTTTCGGTTTCGAGCGTGAGTTAGACTGGCTGCACAATATGCACGATTGGATGATTTCTAAAAAGCGTTATTGGGGTTTGGCGTTGCCTATTTGGGAATGCGGCCATTGTGGTCATTTCGATGTGATCGGGAGCAAGGAAGAACTCAAGGAAAGAGCTGTTGAAGGCTGGGATGTGTTCGAAGGGCGCTCACCGCATCGACCTTATGTGGATGGAGTAAGAATCAAGTGCAATCATTGCGGGGCATTGGTGAGCAGGATCCCTGATGTTGGCAATCCCTGGCTGGATGCAGGCATTGTGGCGATGAGTACGATGCAATATAACTCCAAACGGGAATATTGGCGTGAATGGTTCCCAGCGGACTTCATTAGTGAGAGTTTCCCAGGGCAATTCCGAAATTGGTTCTACAGTCTCCTGGCATTGACCACAATTCTGGAGAGAAAAGCGCCGTTCAAGGATGTGTTCACCTATGCAACCCTTCTCGCCGAAGATGGTCGTCCGATGCACAAGTCATGGGGAAATGCGATTGAATTTAATGAGGCTGCTGACCAGATGGGTGTGGATGTTATGCGATGGATGTTCTGCACTCATAAGCCTGAGAAGGATTTACTTTTCGGATATCATGGTGCAGATGAAATTCGCCGAACGTTCATGATCCCCCTTTGGAATGTATATAATTTTTTCATTACCTATGCCAATATTGACGGTTGGGTTCCCAGTCAGCAGGATCAACCGAATTATAGTGATTTGGATCGTTGGATTCTGGCGCGCCTTCAGGAAGTGATTGAGGAGGTGACCAAACGGCTTGATCTTTATGAACCCAACATTGCCGCGCCGGAGGTCAATCGTTTCTTGGAGGACATAAGCAATTGGTATCTACGACGAAGCCGGCGTCGATTCTGGGCAAAAGCCGGTGCCAGCCTTGAATCGGATGAGGATAAGCATGCGGCGTATAGTACATTGTATACTGTCTTGGAGACGCTTTGCCGATTGCTTGCTCCCTTTGTGCCATTTGTTACTGAGGCCATCTATCAGAATCTGGTCCGTGAAATCCAACCAGAGGCGCCTGAAAGTATCCACCACTGCCGATGGCCCAAGCCCAATTATCACTTGATGGATCAATCACTGACGAACGAGATGGACTTGGTCTTACGATTGGTTTCGCTTGGACATGCTGCTCGTAATAAGTCCAATCGTAAAGTACGCCAACCACTTTCGCGGATTGCATTTGCAGTAGGGACTCCTTCTGAAGCGGAAATCGTTATGAAATATTCGGACCTGATTAAAGACGAACTCAATGTAAAGGAAGTTCGTCTGCTTGATACGACCTCAGAAGTCGTGGAGTATCGACTAAAGCCGCTTCCAAAACAGCTTGGACAAAAGTATGGTTCTCAGTTTCCAACGATACGGAAGGCCATACTCGAGCTGGATCCCGTCAATGCAGGAAGTCAATTGTTGGAAAATCGATCGATCGAAGTAGAGCTGGATGGAGATCAGATCGAGATTCTACCGGAAGAAATTGAGGTGATAGTTGAAGCTCATAAGGGATTCTCAGTCGCTTCCGAAGGTCCTTACCTGGCGGCCTTGGTCACTGAACTAACACAAGAATTAGAAATGGAAGGGTTAGCGCGAGAAGTCGTTCGCCGGATACAAGAATTGCGTAAGCAATCCGAGTTAAATGTGGATGACCACATCCTTGTCGAATACCAGGCAAGTGAACGATTGGGGAAAGCAGTGGAAAACCATCGCGATTTTATTATGACTGAGACCTTGAGCGATCACCTGCGGGTGAGCAAGGATCCCAATGGAGAATTTACCTCTGAGCATAACTTTGATGAAGAAAAAATCATCATTGCTTTAGCCAGGTCTGGTGAGGGATAGTCTATTGACACCACCGGATTGGAGAAAGCATGTATAACCTATCGGGCTTCTTTGCATCCGGAGCCCGATGTATTTTCTGAACGGCCTGGATTTCATTCCACAAGATAGGTCAGGATACGGTAGAATCGACTTTCGGGAGTATATTGGGAGAGGCATGTGAAAAATCGATTGCGAATTCTTCGAAGCTATATGGTTCTGGTTGGGATCGCTGGGCTGATTGTCGGGTTGGATCAATGGACAAAATATCTAGTTAGGACAAGACTGGAATTAGGTCAAACATGGGCACCCTTACCAGAAGCCTTTTCGTTCATCCGCATTGTTCATTGGAAAAACACGGGGGCGGCATTCGGTTTATTTCCTCAAGGCAGCTTGATCTTTACTGCAATGGCCATCTTGGTTTCATTAGCGATTCTTTATTATTGGCCTCGAGTGCCGTCGAATCAGGTTGGTTTACGGATCGCGCTTGCTCTGCAATTGGGTGGAGCAGTGGGAAATTTGATCGATCGCCTGAATGAGGGCATCGTTACGGACTTCATCGCCGTTGGTACATTTCCGGTCTTCAATGTCGCAGACTCAAGTATTTCCATTGGAGTGGCTGTATTGGTCATTGTCACTTGGTGGGAGGAGCGGCAAAGAAAAGTGCGAGAGAAGACGGAAGAGGCGGTTGAATCCTCTATTCATGGTGAACAAGTCCAGGAAGTGGATATGGTGGAGTGAGTGAACGTCATATTCGCGTTCTCGTGGAAGCTCCGGGTGGCCGGTTAGATCATGTTCTGGTAAGTTATCTCCAGGACCAATCACGCAATCGCCTTCAACAACTGATCCGTGAAGGCCGAACGTTTGTGGATGGGGAAAGAATCACCAAACCGGCCTTTCGTCTAGAAGGCGGTGAGGTCATCGAATTAACCATCCCGTCGCCGAAACCCTATCATTTAGAGGCGGAGGAAATCCCATTAGACATTCTATATGAAAATCACGATCTTATCGTGATAAATAAACCTGCAGGAATAGTTGTGCACCCTTCTGCAGGTCATGAAACAGGAACGCTTGTCCATGCGATTCTGGCACATGCGCCAGATATCCTCGGGGTTGGCGGTGAACAACGTCCAGGTGTTGTTCATCGATTAGATAAGGATACATCGGGGATTATCCTCTTCGCGAAACACGATATTGCTCATCGTTTTCTTCAACAGCAATTCAGTCAAAGAAAAGCGGAAAAAACATATCTGGCATTGGTCGATGGAGCTCCACCGACACCCTCGGGGCGGATCGACGCATCGATCGGGCGTGATCCAAATCATCGCAAACGGATGGCAGTGTTGGCAACTGGCAAAGGACGTTCAGCAGTGAGTACTTATCGGACGATCGAATACTATGAAAAGCATACGCTGTTGGAAATTCAGCCAATCACAGGTCGTACACACCAGATCAGACTCCATCTGGCTTTTCTAAATTGCCCGGTTGTAGGTGACCAGGTATATGGCCGAAGAAAGTCAAGTTTGCCCATTGCGAGATTTTTTCTTCATGCCACGCGATTAAAGATACGAATTCCTGGAGAGAAGAAGGAAAGGACATTCGAGGCGCCTTTGCCGGAGGAGCTTTGCCTTCTACTCGGGAATCTATAAATTTAGGCGAGGAGAGGAAGAGACGTGCCATCAGGACATTGGAAAGACATTATTGATCTTCGATCTGATACGGTTACACATCCTACGTCAGAAATGCGCGAGGCAATGGCGCACGCAGAGGTAGGGGATGATGTTTACGGGGAGGATCCGACCGTCAATCGCCTGGAAACCATGTCCGCAGAGCGACTGCGAAAAGAGGCAGCCCTTTTTGTGGCGAGCGGGACAATGGGGAATCTATGCGCCATTCTTACTCATTGTGATCGTGGAAATGAAATCATCCTCGGAAACCGTTCGCATACTTTCCTCTTTGAAGCCGGGGGTGTGTCGGCCTTGGGTGGTATTCATCCCTGGACTCTGCCTAATCAAGAGGATGGAACGTTACGAATTGAAGACATTGAAGACGCTGTGCGTGCGGACGATCCCCATTACCCCATCACCCGCTTGATCTGTTTGGAGAATACCCACAATCGTTGTGGCGGGACGCCTCTATCAGTCGCGTACACCAGTGAAGTAGCGGAATTTGCCAAGAAAAAAGGCTTATTTCTTCATATCGATGGTGCTCGAATCTTTCATGCAGCAATTGCACAGGGCGTGGATGCATGTGAACTTGTCGATCCTGCAGATTCAGTCATGTTCTGCCTTTCAAAGGCACTTTGTGCACCTGTCGGATCGATACTCTGCGGCTCAGAGATGTTTATTCATAAAGCAAGAAGGATTCGAAAGCAATTGGGTGGGGGAATGCGACAAGCGGGGATTCTTGCTGCCGCGGGAATAGTTGCCTTGGAAAAGATGGTCGATCGAATAATAGAAGATCATCGCAGGGCGAGAGAGCTTGCAGAGGGATTGTGTCGGATTCGAGGACTCAAGGTGGAGAAAAATCCTCCACCTACCAATATGGTCTACTTAAGACTTGAGAATGACCTGCCATATGATGCCCCTCAAATCGATCAAGCTTTGCAGAAACGCGGTGTATTGATCGGTGATGTGGAGAGGCAGAGGATACGCCTTGTAGTCCATTATTGGATTGATGATGAGGCTATCTCGCGAACGATCCGTGCATTTAAGGAAGTGATGGATTCGGAAAGCGTTCAATAAATTGAGTGCTCATCCAAGGAAATAATTCTGATAGCAAGATGATTTATGAAATGGCATATTTACCCTGAAAAAATTGAATACTGATAAGAGGATTGGCTTGACGGTTATTTCTTCTCCATGGTAGACTTTGTCCGGTCTGGGGGCGTGGTGTAGCGGTTTAACACGCTGGCCTGTCAAGCCAGAGATCGCGGGTTCGAATCCCGTCGTCCCCGCTCGATTGCACGGCATAGCCGTGCGTTTTAATGATGGGGCTTCTTCGTGTTTAAGGTTTTTGCAGAGGATAGGTGTGTTTAGACTTGAATCCCTTTCGGATACTTAACATCTTGAGGATTATTCCGGTTGGTAAAGAATTAATTGGATTTTTCCGACTTTTAGATATCTGGTACATTCGGCTGGATTACAATCCCCGGTAGTGAATCCCACTCCAACTTCTGTTTTATACCCGGCAAAATAAGGTGTAATCCACAAAAGCGGTTGATACCCTGGAGCGACAGATGCACAGATATCCTCAGGTTCATAGCCCATGAAGTAATCGGCAACACAATAGTTTCCAAGGTCCATAACATAGGCGGAACCCGTCAACATAATAGAATTCTCTCGAGCGACACTTTGACTTTGAGCGCCTCCCCAAGGGCCATTCGTTTCCTCAACCGTAAAAACCGCTCCGCCGACATAGCCGTCCACAGGGATGACGACCTCGTTATAAGACTTCCAATCCGGCTGAGATGTACTCAGTGGATGCTGAACCGTAATTTCAAACATGCGCGGATCGAGCCATATTCCCGAGAGTTGAGTAGCGGTAGGCAGAGGGGGGGTGTCAGTTGGGGGAGGGATCGTAGCGCTCGGTTGGGGCGAGAAAGTTGCCGTGGCTGGGGGGATCGGGGTTGGGGATAATTCGACTAAGTAGCTGCACGCCAGGGCTGATAAAACCAATAAGAGAAATAACCAATATCGCCTCAACGACACCATCAGATCCTCCTATTTCAAAGATTGAGATAGATTCTAGCACTTATGCAAAGCTGCGCCAGGGGAAGGCCATAGGGGGATGGCGATACAACAGTGGAGGTGAGCAAAATTGAGGGAATCATGAATACCCGCAAGTAAAAGGGCTGCGCATAGCCAGTGATATCCATAAGTATTCATACACAGATTTGCCAAATGATCCTCCAGTATCAGTTCTCTGCAAAAACGACAATGATGGATGATGTTTTGCATTATGACGAAGCTGCCGCGCTCGGTCGGACGATGATAGGGTTGCCGATACAGTTCATTTCAGATCGGTAATCGAATTGACTAACTCCATCATCTCCTTCTGAAGTCGAGAAAATTCGTAGGCCATATCACTTGAGCATTTACTTTGAAAAATATCCATCAGGGATTGGTAATACCAGAGTGTGCCATCCTTACCGCCATTAAAACGTTCCCAAACCTGTTCTCCGATTTTACGGTAGTCCAGTACCAGAGTTCGAAGGTTGTGGAGTTTGTCAGCCATTGATACTCGAAGCACGTCAGTGGGGGCATTTTCCAGGTGATGAAGATACATCTGCTTACGTTCCCTCCAGGGCGGTTTCGGGCTGATGGTTGTATCAGAGCACTGTTCGACGATGAACGCAACACGCTCTCCGAACTGATTCCGTATTTTGTGCAAAACAGGAAGACCGCCTTGATCTTCAACTGCATCATGAAGAAGAGCAGCAATGGCTTCTATCTCATCTCCACCGTCTTCTAATACTAAGGCAGCAACACTAAGGAGATGAGAAATATAAGGCACATTCGATCCCTTCCGTGTTTGGTTGCGATGGAGTACAAATGCGAAAATGAGGGCATCTTGGAATCGTTTAGTAAGAAAGGATTCAGGCATTCAGCAGAACTCCCATATGGAACGAGTTATAAAGAGCCATTTACATATCAGTCCGAGGGTTGTATTGTATCAATGATTGGCATTTTACTTCTTTTCCAAATATTTGGAATTTTGCTATGGCGTGGGTGTCCAAAGCAATCAGGTAACATTGGTTTTCTTTTGGCTAACATGAATACGGATCGGAGATAATCGATGGTACCGGATAGCTTGACACCCTTTGAATCCGCATGGTATTCTGAGCCAACTTTATGTGGTTCAGGAGGGAGATGATATTGATGGGGGAGAAGACGAAATACTGGATGGGATTCAATTATGTTGCAGGAATCGGTCCGGTTCGACTCAATCAACTTGTTAAAGTATTTGGAGACATCGAAGTCGCGTGGAAGGCTACGCGTGAGGATCTGATCGCCATGGGTCTGAATATGACCATTATGGAAGAGCTGATCAAGGTTCGCTCAAGAATCGATCTGGATCAAGAATACGAACGCCTTCTCTCGATGGGCTTTACGTTGATTACATGGGAGAGTAACCATTATCCCCAACGATTGTTAGAAATAGAATATCCTCCACCTGTGCTTTATCTATGGGGTACGCTAGATCCCGTCGATCGTTGGGCAGTGGCAATTGTGGGAACACGACGTATGACTTCTTATGGAGAAGCGGTAACACGCGATCTGGCCACTGCGCTTGCGGCAAATGGCATAACCGTGGTCTCTGGGATGGCGCGCGGAATTGATAGTATCGCTCATCGCAGTGCATTGGATGCTAATGGAAGAACGATCGCGGTCATGGGATCAGGACTTGATCATATCTATCCTCCTGAACACCGTCAACTTGCTGAGGAGATCGTTCGTAATGGCGCTTTGATTACGGAATATCCTTTAGATACAAGACCCGAAGCGCGCAATTTTCCAATCCGAAATCGGATCATCTCGGGTTTATCACTGATTGCTGTTATTATTGAAGCAGGTGAGAGCAGCGGAGCCTTGATTACCGCCCATTACGCCGCGGAACAAGGCCGAGATGTTTTTGCTGTTCCGGGTAACATCCATAGCAAAGCCTCCTATGGCACAAATCGACTCATCCTTGATGGCGCACGACCTCTTCTCAATGTTGAGGATGTGTTGGAGGCTCTTAACCTCGATACAGTGGTAAGGCAAGAAGCGCTGAGTACATTCCTTCCGGAAGATGAAATTGAAAGAATAATTTATGAGAGACTCTCCGCAGAGCCGATCCATGTCGACGAGCTCAAAGCAGAATGCAACCTACCGATAGCTACGATTAATGCTTCTCTAACCATGCTCGAATTAAAAGGACGCGCGAGGCAAGTGGGAGGGATGCATTATATTAGAGTTCATGAAATGAAACAGATCTATCGAGTGGATTAAGCCATGGAAAATTACTATGCAGTAATCATGGCCGGAGGAGTTGGAACGCGACTCTGGCCGCTTTCTAGAAAAAATAAACCTAAACAGATGCTGCGCATCATTGGGGGGAAGACGCTCTTTCAAATGGCGGTGGATCGTCTACTACCGCTGATCCCTCCAGAAAGAATTTTAGTGGTCACCGTGGATGGGCAAGCAGCACAATTACAGGAACAAGCTCAGAGCATTCCAAGGGATAATTTCCTGCTCGAACCCGAACCGAAAGGTACAGCATCCGTGATCGGTTTAGCTGCAATCCATCTACATCATAAAGTTCATGATAGCGTGATGGCTGTCGTTACAGCGGACCATTTCATTCAGAATAAGGATCGTTTTAAAGACCTACTTTATGTGGGCTACAAGGTCGCCATGCAAGATGAATTGGTGACCTTAGGGATCAGACCAACACATCCAGCGACAGGTTATGGTTATATTCAGCAGGGAGAAAAGATCGGTGAATATGATCACTTTTCGGTTTTTCGTGCATCAACTTTTAAGGAAAAGCCCCATTCGGATTTGGCTGAGCAATATCTTGAGATTGGTGAGTATTCCTGGAATTCGGGGATGTTTGTTTGGAAGGTCGATCGAATCCTGCATGAGATCGAACACTTGATGCCAGCTTTATCACAGGGCCTCCAGCGTATTCAGGCAGCATTCGGACATGCAAACCACCAATCCGTATTACAAGAAGTATGGCATAGTCTAAAAACCGAAACCATCGACTATGGTGTGATGGAACATGCGGAAAGGGTGTGCGTCATCCCGGCAGATGGATTAGGTTGGCTTGACATCGGAGGGTGGGATCGTCTCTTTGAAGCATTAGAGGCTGATGTGGATGGCAATCTGATTTTGGCTGAGGAGACAGTCTCAATCGATGTCTCACATTCTCTGATTTATCAGGAGCGGCAATCGGATAGAAAGCGGCTGATCGCCATGATTGGCATCCGTGACTTGATTATTATAGATACTGATGAAATCGTGCTTGTTTGTCCCCGTCATCGCGCAGAGGAAGTGAAAGCGATCGTAAAAAAATTGACTGAAGAGAAAAATGAAGGTTATCTATAAAAGGAGTATTTTGTGGAAGCCTATTGCGTAAAATGCAAACAGAAGCAAATTATCGAAAATCCAATGCCGACATTTACATCCTCTGGGACACCTGCAACGCAAGGGACTTGCCCGATATGCGGTACAAAACTCTTCCGGATGGGAAAAACATCAGCTCATGAAGGCCTTAAAGCGCCAGAATCCCAACCTCGGAAAACAAAGTCGGGGAAACGTAAAAAAAGAGGTAGCAGAACCAAGAAATTGGTCATTGTAGAATCACCTGCAAAGGCGAGAACAATAGGGCGTTTTCTTGGTAAAGATTATTCGGTTCAGGCTTCGATTGGCCATGTGCGCGATTTGTTACGTTCGCAGCTTTCAGTGGATGTTGATAATGACTTTAAACCGAAGTATAGAGTCCCGAATGAGAAGCGCGATGTCGTGAAATCGTTAAAGACGCAGGCTGCAACAGCTGAAGAGGTTTATCTGGCAACAGACCCGGATCGAGAGGGCGAAGCAATTGCCTGGCACCTACTCCAGGCTGCTGAAATTGAACCGGATCGAGCCAAGCGTGTTGTATTTCATGAGATTACCGAACCAGCTATTCAGCATGCATTTCAAGATCCTCGAGTGATCAACATGGATCTGGTGGATGCACAACAAGCACGCCGCATCCTCGATCGCCTGGTTGGCTATAATATCAGCCCTTTGCTATGGTCAAAAGTCAAGAGTCGTTTATCGGCAGGACGAGTTCAATCGGCTGCGTTACGTATGATTGTAGATCGTGAGAAAGAGATCCGTAATTTCATCCCTGTTGAATATTGGTCTATTGATGCTGAGTTCCTGAATCAGGAAAAGCCTCCTGCATTTCGAGCACGGTTGATACAAGTGAATGGCGAAAGTTCATCGATAAGTTCAGAAGCGGAGGTTAATAGCTTAATCGAAGATTTGCGAAGCGCGAACTATCATGTTCATCTTGTGAAGTCTGGTACACGGACACGGCGGCCTTTCGCGCCCTTCATCACGAGTACGCTGCAACAGGATGCCTCACGACGCTTAAGGTTCTCGGCACAGAGGACAATGCGTATTGCGCAGCAGCTATACGAGGGAATCGAGCTCGGAGCAGGGGAAACAGTGGGTTTAATCACCTATATGCGTACAGATTCCCCTCAAGTTTCACAACAAGCGATTAAAGAAGCCCGTGAAGTCATCCAGGAACGGTTTGGAGAGAAATATCTCCCTCAGAAGCCTCCATATTATCGATCGAGTGCAAAAATCGCCCAGGAAGCTCATGAAGCGATCCGGCCGACTTCTGTGAGACGATATCCGGAACAACTTAAGCACCATCTCACAACAGAGCAATTTAAACTATACGAATTAGTTTGGAAACGATTCTTAGCTTCACAGATGATGCCGGCTGTTTATGATACGTTGACGATCGAAGTCGAAGGGCAGCATAATACCGATCATTATCTCTTTCGTGTGGCTGCCTCGAAACTCCGTTTCCCTGGTTTTTTAGAAGTGTATGAGGAACTGTCTGAGGAAAAAGGAGAAACCAAGGAAGAGAATGACCTCGAAGCAATCATGGCCCAATTGCCAGATCTGGTTGAAGGCGATCCGCTAGACCTGCTGGAGCTATATCCTGAGCAACATTTCACTCAGCCCCCTCCACGCTATTCAGATGCGACTCTTATCCGCGCTTTGGAGGAGCATGGGATTGGCCGGCCCTCTACCTACGCACCAATCCTCAGCACGATCCAACAAAGAGGGTATGTTGAACGTCAGAATCGACGACTGCATCCAACAGAAATCGGAGAATTAGTGAGCGACCTCGTTGTCGATCATTTTCCAGAGATTGTAGATTTAGGATTTACTGCAAGGATGGAGGAGGACCTGGATAAAATTGCTGAAGGTTCGAAAGTCTGGGTGGATGTGGTGAGGGATTTTTATGGCCCTTTCGCAACCCAAGTGCAGCAAGCAAAGGAACTTATGCCTGAGGTCAAGATTGAACCGGTTGTACTTGACCGTGGATGTCCGAACTGTGGCCATCCGCTAATAATTCGAGAGGGACGATTTGGGAAATTCATCGGATGTTCTGATTTCCCTACTTGTCGTTATACCGAGCCCTGGCTGGAGAAAATCGGAGTAAAGTGCCCACAATGCGACGGAGAAATCGTTCAGCGACGGACGAAAAGAGGACGGATTTTTTTCGGCTGCTCAAATTACCCCCAATGTGATTTTGCAAGTTGGAAGCAACCAATTTCACAACCATGTCCAGAATGTGGCGGAGTCTTAGTGATGGATAATCGAAAATCCATATGCTTGAATTGCAAAAAACAATTCGGTAAGGAGTCAGGAGGAACCAATCTGGCATAAAAGATGCAACAATCTTATTGCCCATGTGGAGGGAAGAGAATACAATCTCAACTGTAAGCCACGATTACTCTCTGCATAATTCGGGCGAAATCCTATGCCAGGAAGTGAGGCGTTATGGATCTCTTCTATCGTCTAATTGAAAAGAAATGGGTCATCTTAGTTGCAGGGCTGATTGTTGGGCTGGTAATGGGAGTTTTTTATGCTTGGGTGATTGACCCCGTGGAGTGGAAGAATGGCACTCCAGCTCAACTGCGGGATGACTTACGCCAAGATTATCTTCGAATGGCGATCGATTCCTGTTCTGTAAACAACGATGAAAACATGGCAATGAGCCGTTATGAAAATCTGGGCGAATATGCTAAAGACACCCTCGAGAAAGTCGGGGCTAATCCTGCTGAAGTAAGTCCATATGCTCTACAAAATTTCCGTGCGATCGTGGAAAGTTTTATCCTTGAAATTCCGCAAGAGACCTCCAGCAGTGGGACAACCGAAGCTCCACAGGAGGAAGGTTTGGTATCGACAATTATCAAAATCCTACCTTATTTTTGTGGTGGGATTTTCATTATCGTTGTAGTGATTCTGGCAATAATCCTAATCCGTCGTAGGATGCAACCAAGGGAGGAGTATTCATCTTCGTCCTACCAAGAGTTAGAAGAAGAGCAGGAATATTACGATGAGCCAGAAATGGATATGCGCTTTAAGAACGCTGTAGGAAATAGCAGCAATAAGGAGCCATTGGCGACATTCAGGACGATCTATTCCCTGGGCGACGATTTATATGACGATTCCTTTAGTATTGAAAGCCCAGCTGGGGATTTTTTAGGTGAGTGTGGTGCTGGGATTGGAGACATCATCGGTGTTGGCGATCCGAAAAAAGTCTCGGCTTTTGAGATTTGGCTCTTCGATAAGAATGATATCCAAACAGAGACGAAAGTGCTATTGAGCACTTATGCTTATAATGATATCGAAACACGCAACCGATTGGCAGCAAAGGGAGATCCTGTATTAGCTCAGAATGGCGGTATCATCGACCTTGAGACAGAATCTCTACGTGTTGAGGCGCGGATCGTCGATATGACCTATGGAGAAGGGGCATTACCGTCAGAAAGCTTCTTTGAGCGTATTGCAATCGAGCTTCGGGCATATTATATTGCTTGATCAATCAGTCTGAATACGAAAAGATAATGCGGGAGTCACTCCCGCATTATCTTTATCATTGCAGAGCCCCAAGGTATCATCCCTTATAAGCTCCGTAAGAATTTCTCTTTTTGGTGCTGGAGAGGTGCGCCATGGGAGGCCAAAAAAAACCTTAGCGGATCGTGAGAATCTTAAGGATGATCTTTCCGCTGGGTGTATCAACATTAATCGTATCGCCTACTGCTTTGCCCAGCAATGCTTTTCCAATGGGCGATACATAGGAGATTCGTCCTTGTCTGGAATCGGCTTCTCTGACCCCAACTAGAGTGAAATTCCGCTTGTTTCCGTCTTCTTCTTCAACGACAACCGAATTGCCGATGTTAACCACACCATTGGTTTCGTTTTTCTCAACGATAATCGCTTTGCGAAGGATGGTCTCTAACTCGAGAATTCTTCCTTCAAGGAAAGCCTGATCTTCCTTGGCGCTCAGGTAATCTGCGTTTTCGGTTAAGTCGCCCATCTCAACTGCATGTCGTAAGCGCTGTGCAATTTCCAGACGTTGAGGGCCGCGTAATAAATCAAGCTCATCGCGGATTTTTTTTGCGCCATCCGGAGTCAAATAGATTTCCTTATTTTCCATGGAAAGACCTTGCACATGATGAGATGTGACAGTTTAACTGACGATTCATTCAGCGTCAATCTCTTTTGAATTGACACATTCATATGATTAGCGCATAATGCCTCCAACCTGGACAGCTCCGAGAAGACGATCGATTACCAGGAATATTGATGAAAGGACTATCGGAAGGGGGAGCAGCGGATTATGTTCCCCCGCTTGATGAGATGCTTGTGGAGTACTATCGCGTACGAGGCTGGGACTCTGAAACTGGAAAACCACTTCCGGAAAAGTTACAGGAACTTAATCTTCTTGAATGCCTGTAGGAAGTTTCTATTGGAGCATTATGGAAAGCGAATCGGGAGGGATATGGTGAAGCGGTTCTATTCCCAAGACCTTGTAGGGGATGATATAAAGTTCTTAGAGCATGTCTGGTCCTTCAGCGTTATACAAGTTCGGAAGTAAAATTATTGGGTGTTTTATGCACCAAAATTGAATGCACAGCGCTTCTAATATAGGAAAACGACATCTTTGGAATTGTTTAATATGCTGGACGTTACTCTATCTCTGGAACGTTTAATAAAAGTACAGGCAGGCCAGCAAGGTTCCCATATGGCTATGATGCGGTATGAAATCTCTGCTTCGTAGTGCATTATTTTATGCGATACGCGGAATATGGGATCGCTCTTTGTCCAAAAAATTATCTGGATTAAATAATCAGGATTTATTCTTTTTTGTCTGGAGAAAACTATGCAGAAAATTGTAACAACAGATGAGATGAGGGCGATCGAGAAGACTGCGGACGAATCCGGTCTTTCATATGACATGATGATGCAAAACGCTGGGAAAGCTGTTGCTGATGCGATACAGGATCGATTTGAGAGCATGAAAGGGAAACGCGTTGTCATTTTGGTGGGCACTGGGAATAATGGTGGTGATGGGCTTGTGGTTGGCCATCATTTATTAGAAGCTGGAGCGCAAATTGCGGTTTACTTAGCGAAGGAACGCTCTGAGGGAGATGAAAATTTAATTCGTCTGAAAGAAACACAAATTCTCATTACGACGCATCAGGCCGATCAAGGATTGCGTGTTTTAAAAAAACTCCTTCAGTCAGCAGATGTAGTTATTGATAGTCTCTTGGGCACTGGATTTCGCTTACCATTGAAAGGATCTCTCAAGGATCTTCTCTCCGCTTCAAACAACATATTGACCAAGCGTATGGTACGTCCGATGATTATTGCGGTGGATTGTCCATCTGCGTTGGATTGTGATACAGGGGAGATGGCTGAAGAGACAATCTATGCTGATTTAACCGTGACCCTTGCAGCAGTGAAGCCGGGGTTATTGATTTTCCCAGGCGCCGCGGCAGTCGGGAATTTAGTTATCGGAGATATCGGCATCCCTGCTGACCAAGAGGTACTTGCTGAAATACAAGTGGGACTGGCAGATGAGAAGACACTTTCTTCCTGGTTGCCAGAGCGACCTCGAAATGCACATAAAGGTACTTTTGGACGGGTGATCGTGGTAGCGGGTTCGATTAATTATCCCGGGGCAGCTGAACTAACGGCTTTGGCCGCCTATAGGGTCGGTGCAGGTTTGGTTACGATGGCAGTGCCATCTGTGATCCAGGCCTTGCTTGCGCCGAGGCTTCCAGAAGCGACCTGGATACTGCTTCCACATGAGCTAGGTGTGATAAGTGAAAATGGCGTTGAAATTTTACAGGAGGAAATATCACGCGCCGAGGCAATTGTGTTGGGACCTGGATTTGGGCAGGAGCATCCTACGAGACTCTTCCTCACCCGTTTGATCGGTGCAGAGCACCGCAGTCAGAGAGGACAGATCGGTTTTGTTCGTGAAGGGTTAAAGTCCCACCAGAAGAGCCACATGATACCACCATGCGTAATTGATGCGGATGGATTAAAGCTATTAACCGGAATTGAAAATTGGTCTCAAATTCTCCCCCAAGAAACGGTACTCACCCCTCATCCTGGCGAATTGGCTCTGATGACCGGCTTATCGATAGAGGCCATCCAAAAGGATCGGATCATGACAGCCCGACATTGGGCAAAGACCTGGGGGCATATCCTTGTTCTCAAGGGAGCTTTTACTATCGTTGCCGCGCCGGATGGCCGCGCAACTGTCATCCCGATTGCGTCACCTGCACTTGCACGTGCGGGCACAGGGGATGTGCTTGCAGGTGCAATTGCTGGATTGAGGGCACAGGGATTGCCTGGCTATGAGGCAGCAGTTCTGGGGAGTTATATCCATGGATGTGCAGGGATGGTCGCGGCGGATAGGTTGGGAACTACAGCGAGCGTCTTGGCTAATGAGGTTGCAGAAGCGATTCCAGTAGTATTAAACAAGCTTGAAAGCCAAAGGTGAACAGGTAAAATCGACTAACCTATGGAATGAGAGAATTATTAAAATAAGACGCGCCAAATAGGCGCGTTCTTTTTCCTATGGGAAGTGCAAATTCAAGAGCCGTAGTCTAATTATGACTCTGCGGGTTTTTCGCCCTTAATTTCACCCGCTTTGCGTTGTACGGCTTTCTTTCCAGATTCAACCGCCTTCTCTAGGCGAGATTTCTGTTCCTCAAGAACAACCTGACCACGCTTCTGCAATTCCTCTGCCTTTGTTTTGGCTTCAGTGGCGAATTGCTCCGCTTTATCGCGAGCATCCAAAGCGGTCTTCTCTATTTGGTCTTTGATCTCTATGCTTCTTTCCCGAATAAGTGTTCTTGTTTCCTCCCCAGACTGAGGAGCGAAAAGCAATGAAACTGCTGCTCCTACCAGTCCACCGATTATAAAACCAGCGAAGAATGCTCCGAATTCATTGTCTCTATCTGACATTTTCATCCCTCCCACAAATTATTCTTCAGAAGTCGATCGGCCGATGCCAATTAATCGTAATGCTTGCCGAAAAACAGCGGCCACGCTATTGGCTTTCATTACTGGTTTAACAAGGTTGTTACTCAAGAAGCGGGTTGTCCCACGCAACGTATTGACAGTATCGTTGGTCGTGTCGAGAATCGGTTTGATCTCTGTTTGAATAAGTGCGGTGAGACGTGCAAGTTGGACGAGCAATACAACCAAGGTTATACCAATGATGAGCATCTCCATTGCCATAAAAATGATAACGATATCCCGAACCGTTTCGGTTTGATCCGGGTGGTTGATCATGGTGGCGATAGCAAAGAAAAGACCTGCTACGATAATAAGTAACAGAATCGCAACAGCGAAATATATTCCAATGCGTTTGTCGTGTTTTGGGGTAAGTTCCATTGTTTCCTGCGAAGTTAGGTGCTGGTCGCCTACGGTCTCTGTCATAATTAAGTAATTATAACATATGTTCTTGGATAACCCGCCAGGAAGAGCGAGAATTGATCAGTAATTATGGAAAGTCTTCATCTTCACGCGGGATATTATTAATTCGGAAGAGAAGAATATCGGATTCCTGATTGAAATTGAGAGCGAATCCCAGCTTGATTTCTTCTGAAGACAAAGAAATGTGATCAAAACCGCGTCTGAGTCGATTGTAACGTTAGAAAGGCACTCAATCGATTAGAATCAGGGATAAATAGATTGACTTGAGGATCGTTCATTGTCGAAGATCAAGCCATTTTCAAGACGTGATTTTTTATATTTCGGTGCGGTTGGAGTAGGGGCGCTTTATTCTCCAATTAGGCCATGGCATCGGGCTAACTTGAATTTTCCAGAAGCTGATCGTCTTGGGCGGGTTGCTGTGGGTATGGTCGAGCGAAAACTTCGACCAGATAGCGATTCGCCAACGGTAGATATCCTTTATCAGGATGCAGCTGTGGTTTGGTTAAGGGAAGTAGTAGGCAGAAGCCCCTTACGCATTACTCAACGCTGGGTGGAAACACCTGAAGGTTATATATGGTCACCATATTTACAGCCTGTTAGGAATCATCCCAATCAGCCAAGGACAGAGCTCGAGGATACCAGTCTTGGGAAGGGGATGTGGGCAGAAGTCACCGTGCCATGGGTAGACATCGTCCTTGATAATCCACCAGCGCGATCGCCATGGATGGAGTCAACGGATACGCCACGTCTTTATTATAGCCAGATCTTATGGGTTGATCAGATAAAAATAAGCGACGATGGACAAGTCTTTTATCGTATTAATGAACGTTTTGGATATGGTGATATTTTTTGGGCGGCTGGAGAAAGTTTCCGCCCACTTGGACCGGAGGAGTTTGAACCGATCCAACCCCAGGTTGCCCAAAAACGTGTGGTGGTTAATGTGATCGACCAGACACTTTCCTGTTTTGAAGGTAAATCAGAAATATTCTTTTGTCGTGTCTCCACTGGCGCGAAGTTCGATGCGAATGGTAATCCAGTCGATAAATGGGCAACACCTGTTGGCGCTCATCCGATATGGCGGAAGCTGGTTTCATTACATATGAGTGGGGGGACAACAGGGGGTGGATACGATCTGCCTGGAATAGGTTGGACATGTCTCTTTGTTGGTAATGGCGTCGCAATCCATAGTACTTTCTGGCACAATAACTTTGGCGTCCCGATGTCACACGGATGTGTCAATGCCAGACCAGAGGATGCCCATTGGGTGTTCCGCTGGGTTGATCCTTATGTATCCCATGATCCAGGCGATGTGACCGTTTCCATGCCAGGTGGGACGATCGTAGAGGTGATTGAAGACTAAGAGTTCAGTCTGGTTTTTAACGGATTGGGAGTATCGCCGGGAAAATTTCTCTCGTGGGGCAAGTCGGATTTTATGGGAGCGTCTGATCTGAGATCACAACCCCCGTATCGATGAAACTGGCGATGAGATCATCGAGCATGTACTGTACCCAATTTTCCCTTCCTTGACTTACCAAGGTCGGATTTACATTGTCCAGGATGGTCATCAGAGGGATGGAAATGTTGCTTTCACCATAAACGATCTCATCCCAATTTTCCTCAAGTGCGATCTCAGGAGCAAACCGAAGAGTAGCGGCCCATTGTTCATCGGTTCCAATGGATGGATAATGGTTTCCAATTAATTTAACATTCTGTTTATGAAATTGCTCCATCGCTGCCTGATGGATATCGTTAGCATAGATAAAAACGGTCTCAACCTCATACTTGAGCAACTGTTGAGTTGCATTAATCCAGTCAGCTTCGGTTGCTTGTGCAGGGATCCGGATTGCGATCGGGTATTGATAAAAGGGCGGATAATAAGAGCGGCATAAACCACAATAGTAAATCACTCCATTTGAAAAAGCCTGTATGAGATGATCACTTATTTCGCTTTCTTCTTGGATAAGCGCGCCGATTCGCCAGTCCTTCGTGATTACCGCAGAGAGATAACCAGCAGCGAAGGCTTGTTGATCTATACGATATCCATCCGGTCCAATAACGCTTAAATTTGGCCCCGGCTGGATTCCAGAGAGACCGATGGTGACAAAAGGAATTTCTGGATGATTGTTTACAAATTCCGTTATAGCGGCTTCAGGGGAAAAAAGGACCACAAGCCGCGTGCCTGTTGACAGCAAGGAAGGATCAAGTTGTTTGTGTTGTTCGATGTTCCAACCTTCATGTGTGCTCAATGACTCTATTCGTGAATAAAGCGTAAGATAAGGATCGATGGCGATATCTTGCGAAGAAATGATAAGCACCTTCGGGGCAGGCAGTGTGGATGTCGGTGAAGGAGCAGTGGATGGTAGAGGGGCTGCAGAAGGTGTGGTACTTCGGTTGTCATGATCGGGTTTTTCCCTCTGACAAGCTGAAATTAAAAAGAGACACAAGCAATATATGAGCATTGTAAGCAAGAAAATATGTGCTTTACGCATAGCGCAAACTCAAATGATTAAAGTCCAATCTCATCATTTTTTCTTCGGAACTCTTGACTTTTCCGGACCCATTAAAATGCTTGCGGTTATCAGTCCAATGACAGTTGCCAGGAATGCTGGAAAAAGATTTAAAGTCCCGAAGCGCCCAATTTGCCAATCGAGCCAATCTCCAGCCGTGTTTCCCAGAAAGAAGGCAATCCAAGAAGTAACCAGGTAAAGAAGCAAGCGCTGAATAGGACCGCCTCGGATAGCGTGGAATAATAATCCACAGGCTGAAGCCATTAACCAACCGAGAAATAGACTGGGTAAGGTCATTGTTGGATGATTCCTCCCCCAAGGCATTGCTCACCTTGGTAAAAAACGGCGGATTGTCCTGCTGCAATATTCGGAACTGGACAATCGAGATGGACGGAGACTTCGGTATTGCTGATTGTATTGATTTCTGCTTCCACTTCTTGCGCCCGATAGCGAACTTGGACCATGGCGCGGAATGTCCTCGCGGGCGGAGAACCGCCGATCCAGTTGAACCGATGGACGAAAAAATGCGCTCGGCCAAGCTCCTGACGAGGTCCGACAATGAGTACGTTATGAGCGATGTCTTTGTCAATGACATAAAGCGGATAAGGTCTACTGATGCCAATTCCCTTCCTTTGTCCGATCGTATAGGCAGCAAGTCCATGATGCTCGCCAATGCGATTACCCTCCAGGTCGTAGATGGGACCAGGAGGTGGGAGAGGAATTGCTTGATTAACCAAGAAGTTCATGTAGTCTCCACCTCCAAGAAAGCATAAATCCTGGCTTTCCTGACGTTCAACAACTGGCAAAGAAAACTGCATCGCGAGCTGGCGTACTTCCCCTTTTGTAAGTTCTGCTAGCGGAAATAGTGTATAGGCAAGTTGCTCTTGGCTGAGTACGCTGAGCACATAGGATTGATCCTTTTGTTTATCCTTCGCACGGTAAAGCTGATATCTTTCATCTTGAAGTCGGATTCCGGCGTAATGACCTGTTGCCAGGATATTGGCGCCAAGAGTTCGAATATATTCAAGTAAGAACGACCATCGCACTTTGCGATTGCACTCAATGCAGGGGTTCGGAGTTAAGCCTTTTTGATACCCTTCAAGGAAATAGTCCACAACACATTTTTTAAATACCGCCTGCGCATCGACTACATAAAATGGAATACTCAATCGAGCGGCAACTTCACGAGCAAGGGACATGTCCTCCGGCGAACAACAACGATTGGGCCAATTGGTGTGAGACCATAAACGCATCATAACGCCAATGACTTCGACACCGCTTTCTGCGAGTAAAGCAGCTGCAACGGAACTATCAACCCCTCCACTCATCGCGATGGCAACGATTTGGCGATTGCTCATTTCTAGACCATACGTATCCGTGCAACAATCTCTGATAGACTGTTAATAAAATCATCGATATTTTCCGGTTGAGTAGGGCGTCCAACCGTAACCCGCAATGATCCCAATGACCAATCTGGCGGAATTCCAAGAGCACTCAGCACTCCAGATGGCTCAGGATTTCCAGTCTTGCAGGCAGAACCAGTGGAACAAGCGAATCCCGCGATGTCTAATGCGGCAATGAGTTGGTTTCCGTCAACGCCCTGGAATACGAATGAGGCATGGTTAGGCAAGCGTTCGGATGGGTGACCACTGATGCGAGTATCATGAATTTGCTCTGGGATTGAAGTCAGTAACTTGTCCCGCAGGCGGCTGAAATGACGGTTGTGGATTACGCGTTCATTCTCGACGATTTCAAAGGCTCTTGCCATACCAACAATTGAAGGGACATTGTGAGTACCAGCGCGTAGTCCAAATTCGTGTACTCCTCCTGTTTGAACAGGTGCGAGTTTAATTCCTGAACGAATGTATAACGCGCCAATCCCTTTTGGGCCATAAAATTTATGCGCACCGATCGACATCAAATCAACGCCCAATGTATCTATATCAATGTTGATTTGACCGGCTGCCTGTACCGCATCAGTATGAAAAGGGATTCCCCTCAGACGGCAGATTCTTGAGAGTGAGGGAATCGGATTGATTGTCCCGATTTCGTTGTTGGCGTAGATAATCGAGACAATGGCTGTATCTGAACGAATGCTTTTTTCTAAATCCTTGGGGGATACAAATCCAAATGTATCGACAGGTAAGAGTTCGAGTTTAAATCCATGGTTTTCGGCCAAATCGATGGCAGTACGAAGGATTGCGGGGTGCTCAACTGGTGTGGTCAGGATATGATTTGCACCTCGTTCCATAAGCGCCTGATAAGCTACTCCCCGCATGGCCAGGTTATCACTCTCAGAGCCACAACTGGTGAAAATGATCTCTGATGGATGGCAACCGAAAATGGATGCAAGTATGGAGCGTGACCGTTCAACGGCAGCTTCCGCATCCTGCCCCCATTGATGGATCGAAGAAGGATTGCCGAATGCAGTGTCAAAATAGGGTAACATCGCCTCGATTACTCGAGAATCTACAGGGGTTGTTGCGGCATGATCCAGATAGATGCTTCTTGAGCGCATGACAAAATTCTATCATGGTGAGGGACAGATGGAAGTTGATTTGCCCATACACGACACCACTTATTTTGTCGTCGTTGCTAGCTAGACAATCCGGATTGCCTGAAATGTTGTGGTCAATCTTCGTTTATTAAGATGAAAAAGATAGACAAATGAACATGGCTCCACTGGTTAAGGCCGCCGGCAACAGGTAAAAAGAAGGGCTTTCATCGACTATTAAAATTAGAGCTGAAATTCTTCCTTCGTGGTGACGGTAGACAGCCAACACTACCGCATATTATCCTGGGATGTAAGAGTATAATGGGCACATTGCAAATAATGGGAGGCAGCATAGAGATGCAAACGATTATAGAAGCAGTTTATGCTCGTGAGGTATTGGACTCGAGGGGCAATCCAACCATTGAAGTTGAGGTGACCCTGTTTGATGGAAGCTGGGGAAGCGCGATTATCCCCTCAGGTGCTTCAACGGGAGTGCATGAAGCGCTTGAATTAAGGGATAACGATCGTGCCCGTTATCGCGGAAAAGGTGTAACGAAAGCGGCAGAGAACGTAAATACAGAGATTGCAGAGTTGTTGCTTGGATGGGATGCAACCGAACAGCGGGATATCGATCTCGCTTTGATAGCCCTCGATGGTACGGAAAATAAATCCCGTTTAGGGGCAAATGCAATTCTGGGAGCCAGTCTGGCAGTGTCAAAGGCTGCAGCCGCGTCATTGGGTCTTCCGCTCTATCGATATATGGGTGGCGTATATGCTCATATTTTGCCAGTACCCATGCTTAACATCCTTAATGGTGGCGCTCATACTGGTTGGCAATCAACGGATTTCCAGGAATTTATGATCATGCCTTTGGGTGCTCCTACATTCAGGGAGGGGCTTCGCTGGGGCGCTGAGGTCTACCATGCACTGAGAGATGTGCTCAAGTCCAAAGGGTATACTGCCCTGGTTGGAGATGAAGGTGGATTTGCACCAGCTCTAAAAACCAATGTTGAAGCCGTTCAAATCATTCTTGAGGCGATTGAAAAAGCAGGGTATGTTCCAGGTGAACAAATCTCGATCGCACTCGATCCGGCTGCGTCGGAGGTGTACGAAGAATCAAGTGGACTATACAAACTGCAAAGGGAAGGAGTCGAGTTGAGTGGCGAGGAGATGGTCGATTTTTGGAAATCCTGGGTGGAAAAGTATCCGATCGTTTCGATTGAGGACGGCCTTGCTCAAGATGATTGGGCGAGTTGGAAAAAGATGACTCACAAGCTTGGAGAGAAGATTCAGATCGTTGGCGATGACCTTCTAGTAACCAATCCAAATCGGGTACGCAAAGCCATCTCGGAGAAATCGTGTAATGCGCTCTTGGTTAAGCTGAACCAAATCGGTTCCCTTACTGAGACGATTGAAGCAGTACATCTCAGCCACAGGGCTGGATGGAACGCGGTGACCTCTCATCGTTCCGGCGAATCGGAGGATGCCACCATCGCAGATTTGGCTGTAGCTTTGAATATGGGTCAGATCAAGACAGGCGCGCCAGCCCGGTCAGATCGAGTTGCCAAATACAATCAATTATTGAGAATTGAAGACAGTTTGGGAGAAAATGCGGTTTATGCTGGATGGCAAGCACTTAAGAGAGAATGAATGAAGAGGCGACTTCCCTGAGAACTTGCCCCATTTTTATGGGAGTCCATCGGATTTTCCTTGATCGTCCGCTGGTGATATCTCGGGTTCTTCTTCGGTTGCGACGGTTGTGTCTTCCGGCTCCGAAATCGTAGCCGGTGAGCCAGGGGTAGGTAGGGCACAATAAGGGCAAATTTGCCATGCGAGTTGCATGATCCTGCCGCAATTTGTGCACAACTTGTGTATGCGAGTATAGCAATAAGGACAAACTTGCCAATTGGCTTGAGCGATCGAACCACAACCTGGGCACTTCACGCTTGTTTCAATTTCGGTTAAAAGCGCCTCTTCCTCAAGCATACGTTGATAGGCCTCATGCAATGTGTCTTTAGGACGAATGATGAGATAAATCAACAAACCTGGAAAGGTGAACAGTGCGACCAGGATTGTAGCGAGAATGATGACCAGGCGGTCTCTTGATCGAGCGCGAATATCCCGGAAGGTCCAAAAGATGGTACTAATCCATAAAGCCGCGAGAAAAGCACCCAGGAAAGCACTGATATAAACAAAATAGTTTTCCAAAGCACTGAGGTCAATTATGGTGTCCATAATGCGATCCTATTCTGTACCGAAGCATTATAGCATGACAGGGTTTTCCTACCGGAATAGATCATCTAATCTGCGGGTGTCTTGTCAAGGATGAGAAATGCAAATGAAAACAATAATGTCCGAATGATTTTCAAATCTTCTTCATGGTTGAACCCTTAATGCGAGATTCCTGGGAAAAGGATTGATCAGCTATTAAATACAGAACTGAGAATGGATAAATATTGGGATAATCATCCTGGGCAAAAATGAAAAACTAATGGAGGGGGCGAATGAGTTATCGAATAACAGATTTGGCTTCATCCGATCGGCCTCGGGAACGACTGTCCACGCTAGGGGCTGAAGCAATTTCCAATGCCGAGTTGATCGCGATACTTCTGCGCTCCGGCGTTGAGGGCATCAATGTTCTTCAACTGGCGCAAAAATTGCTGCTTGAATTAGGGGGTCTGGATGGATTGCACCGTACCCCTTATGAAGAGCTCTGTCAGCAGCATGGGATTGGACCAGCAAAAGCAGCTCAAATCAAGGCTGCAATTGAACTTGGCAGAAGATTATCGAAAGCCACCTTTGAGGAAAAACCGATCATTCAATCTCCAGACGATGCTGCCAACATACTGCTTTACGAGATGGGTGCACTGGAAAAAGAGCACTTACGTGCAGTTTTATTGGATACTCGTAATCGGCTTATGAAAATAGCCGATGTATACCGAGGATCATTGAATGCCTCACTTATCAGGATTGGTGAAATCTTCCGTGATGCTGTCAGGATCAATGCAGCATCGATTATCGTGGTGCATAATCATCCCAGCGGAGATCCGACGCCCAGTCCGGAAGATGTCGTCGTGACCAGGGCGATCGTGGAAGCGGGAAAGCTACTGGATATTGAGGTCTTGGATCATATTATCATAGGCAAAGGACGTTTCATCTCGCTCAAAGCCAAAGGGCTGGGCTTTTCCTAAACTGCCGATTGATTAAATGCGCACGTTGATATCGTTTATGACATAAAGGGATGCGGTGATGGGTGTACAAATCTAATGGAGATAATCCAAATCGCTCAATATGGGATTCTCAAGTGCCCGATCGATTCTTATGCAAATATCGTAGCTAATCAGGCAAACCCCCCAAAGGGCTGTTTTGCGATCCCAACTTGCCTTTCAAGCGCAAATTTTCTGCAAATTCAACCACTTGTTTTGCCAAAAAAAACCTTTAGTGAATGCGTCTGCAAGCAAGGCTGAGTAGCTGCAAATTATCAATGAATATTTGGGTTGACAAGAAGTCAGCTGATCAAATAGGCGATCAAGGGGGTCAATGTAATTGGACAAAGCAGTGTTGTCAGCAAGATCGCGTTAGCAATGAAATCCGGTTCGGTGTCAAACTCGAGGGCGATAATCGAGGTTAGAACTGCTGTTGGTGTTGCAGCCTCGGATACCCCTGCTTGATATGCTGCGCCAGTTAGTCCAAACAAAGGAGCTAAGAGAAGAGCCAAAGCAGGAGATATCACCAATCGAAGGAGAGTGGTGACAAATAGTAGACCTATTTTCTTAGGGGGACCGGAATTACCAATTTGCATACCAAGGATAATGAGCATACATGGAACAGCGGCCTGTCCTAGTAGCTCAATTGGGCGAGAAATGATCAGGGGGAGTTCAATATTGGCAAAGCGAAGGAGAATAGCCAGGATAACGGCATAGATCGAAGGGACTCTCAGAATTCCGGCGACGGCCCGCCGGATATCCCATCGGCCAACAGCAGCAATTCCCACCCCCACAGAATTGGTGAGCGAAGATCCAGTAATGAAAAAAAGACTTGCATAGGCCAGTGCTTCATCGCCAAATGCAAATTGATTCAGGGAAAGCCCGAAATTCCCGGTATTTGCGAATGTGGCTGTGAGAATAAACGCGCTGGCGAGACTCCTTGGTAATTTCAGGACTCTGCTAATAATCCAGCTTAAAAGGCCAATCGTGATGATGATCGTTACCGTAAAGCCTACCATTCGACCGAGATCGACAATTTGGATATCGGTATGGATGAGTAATTTAAACACAAAGGCGGGAGTGAAAATATTATAGACTACCTGGGAAAAATGCCTAGGGTTGAGCTTTAAAATCCGTTGAGCAGCAAATCCGAAGCCGGCAATGAGTAGGATGGGGAGGATGTTCAACGAAAAAACGTTGATGAGAGAATTCAAGAGATGGCATCCTCGGGATTATCGAAGTCAAAGATGAGCAAGTCACGCGTGCCATTTACAAAGGTTACATTATCAAGAGCATCTTCAAGAAATTGGGCTTCATCATCGTCTTCAACATTTTCGGAGTATGAAATAATCGCTTCGGTCGCAAGCGTACCACCCAATTGACTAAGCGACCATAGAGCGGCATGTTTAACTTCTTGATTGACATCTTCAAGCAAATCGATTAATTCAAGAACTGCGGTATGAATTTCCAACTCACCGACTGCCGTAGCAGATTCAGAGCGAATTTGAGGGGAAGGGTGATGTAAACACGAGATAACTTGATTTTCCCATTGATTGTTTGACGATCGGCCCATGGCCAGAAGTGCAGATTTGACCAAATGTTCTTCTTTTGTCTGGAAAGCCTGATTGATCAATTCCTGAATTTCAGATCGAGAGGAGTATCCCAAAGATTCAAGGCAGCTGCAATAAATGCTCTCATCTTGTGCCTGGTGCAGCGATTGCAACAGTGCCTCCTCGATATCAAGCCGAATTTCAGTTGGAAAAGCTTCAATCTCCGCCAATAAAACGAAAGTACCCAATGCCCTTGCAGCGGCCGCACGGACTTCAGGCGCGGTGTCAGAGCGTAATAAATTGATGAAAGGTGCTATTAGTGCTGGATCCTCACATTCCCAGAGATTATCAATGGCATTTCGTTTAACGTCAGAGTCCTCGTCTTTCAGTGCGATGCGATTAACCGCTTCAAAGATAAGTAAGATATTTTCTTCAGCAAGTTTGCCCAATTCCGCCATAAGGGATCTTCGTCTTAGTACAGGAATAGAACGCCATTGTTCTCTTAGTTCTTCCGTCCTTTCTCTATCCAGGTCGGAAAGTTCCGGGAGAAGGTGGATTGGAATAGGAAGATCACTGTCGGATAATTGAACCAGCAGTTGATGAAATTGCTTGCTCATTGCGTATTGCTTATGTTCTCTTTATGGCAGAGAAATTGGATTAACGAAATCCAAATAGTTGACATAGATGAAGATCACAATGAGGAGAAAGAAACCAATAGTATGCGCTAAGCCCTCATAACGTGGCTCCAATCGGCGCCCTAGAACAATCTCAATCAGTATGAAAAGTAAACGTCCTCCATCTAAAGCCGGGAAGGGAAGCAGGTTTGCAATCGCTAGACCGATACCAATGATGCCGATCAAATTGAGGGTTAAGAATGGACGTTGTGCGCTTCGATCGATCGCACCCGCCCATGAAATCATATCATACATCCCTTTAAATCCGGTCAAGCGAGCTTCTTCGGGCTCGATTTCGCCTTTTATTAGTTTAGAGGGGAGGTGAATGATTTCATTGAATTGCATGAAAGCTGATTGAAGTCCAATGGAGGCTGCTTCTCCCCAACCTACTTCTCGAGTGGGATTACCCATGGTTACGCCAATTGGCCCCTGACCTTCAGGGTACTCCGTTCGTGGTACAAGCGCGATTGTAATCCGTTCACCATTTCGTTCCAGGATAATTTGTATCTTCTCACCTAGGCGTTTAGAAACAGCAGCTGACATCGTTTCAAAACCAACAATGGGGGTCTCATCGACTGAAATGATCAAATCGCCTGGGAGAATACCAGCCATTTCAGCAGGTGTTCGCGGTTCAACTGCTGTAATCATTACCCGGTTGAAATCGGGAGCAGCGTATCTATAAGCGGAGGTAAAGGCAAGAAAAGCGATGATGACATTTGCCAGAGGGCCCGCAAGCAAGACCGCAGCGCGAGTTCTCTTATTAGCACTGGCCAGTCCGCCTTCTATAGAAGGGTCATCTTCTCCAGCAAGACGTACGAAGCCGCCCAATGGGAGCAAGTTGATAGAGAATCGGGTACCAGCAGCCTTGAATAAAGTAACGATCCTCGGTGGGAAACCCAAGCCAAATTCATCTACTCGGACACCCAGCAGCTTTGCAGCAACAAAGTGTCCAAATTCATGACCCAGAATGAGACCACCAATGATAAGAATAAACAATAGAAAATCAGGCACAGTTATCACTCTCGCATAAAATACTTAGAAAGATTATATCACTCCCAATGCAGACGGGATTTTCAATCTCCTATGAGGCGGGCAGAGCCCCCGGGCTGAGATCTGATGATGTCCAACACACCAGGTAAGTTCCTAAGGCGTTGCTCAGCTTCTATCGAGGAACGAGAAGTACAAATACAATGAACACTAGACCCCGCGTCAACGCTATAACAGACATCCAAACCATTGCAACGCCAATTGAAAATTGAATGCATAATGAGTAAGGTTTCTGGTGACCAATAGAAGAGAGGGGGAGTGGAGGTCATCATCACGGAATGCATCAGATTGCTGTCTTGTTCAACAATGTCTGCCAACTGAGAGAAATCATTTTGAGCAATCGCTTCTCGGCACAATATTAAACGCCTGGGGGCATCGTTGATACGCGCAATTTGAAGGGGGCTGGTATGGGCTAATAAATGCCCAATGGATGAGCCTATTATTTTTGGCTTTCTTTCGACCAATGCAATCAGATCGGTCAGGTCCCAATGCTCAGGTGAGGCGATCATTTCAGCGAAGGAGCCTTCATCGTTCTCAGCAGCATACCACTCGACGAAACCGCCGAAGATGGATCGGCAAGCAGATCCGGAACCCCTACGCGCAATCCGCGAGAGCTCTATTGATGAAAGATTGAGACCGGCTGCTGCACTAGCAGCAACAGTCAGAGCCGCGAAACCAGAGGCTGAGGATGCAATGCCTACATCCAGGGGAAAATTGCTGTGGCTGATCACCTTAGCAGATGAAGAAATTTTGGCAAGAGATCGGATAAGATTAAGATGTCTTTGGACGCGTTCAAATCGATGGTCTGAGATATTTTCTCCATTGAGTTCAAAACGGTCCTTTTCCATCCGAGTGTCAAATATGACTGTTGTATGGGTTTCCAGACCTCCAAGTGTCATTGAAATGGAGCCATTGACTGATATGCGAAGTTCATCGTTGCGATTCCCCCAGTATTTGATGAAGGCGATATTGGGAGATGCGATAGCGGTGGCTGATTGCATAGCAAGAATCCTTTCCATGACTAATTTACCACGAAAAAATCTAGAGATGATTGATTAAACGAAAATGTTGAGACATCCATTCCGTATTCAAGATCCTATTGCCAGTTTTCAGCTGAGAAAAATCAAAGCTCTGTAATCAAAGCTGCTGTATAATTTTCGCAACTGCAATTATTCCAAATATTTCTACCCCATAATTTATATGAGAACCTTCGCTGGGGATGATGGATGATCGGGTACAACGGATTGGGGATGCTTTGTGCGATCATGTCAGGGGCAATGAATGCCTTTGGCGCGATCCTACAGAAAAGCGCCGTAAATAAAATACCAATCGATCAACGCGAAGTTCATTTCATGCCGCGCTTGTTGCGCAGTCCTGCCTGGCTATTGGGGTTAGGCATGAGTATGGGATTAGGAACTATCTTCACTTTATTATCGCAGAAATTAATCGGCCCAGCTCTGGTGCCAGGCCTAAGCGCATCAGGAATGATCATCCTGGCGATCGGATCAGTGAAATTAATCGGAGAGAGAATAAAACCGGAAGAGATGCTAGGAATAGTAATGCTTATTCTCGGTATTTTTTTCTTGGGGTACTCCAATCTAATCATTCCCAGCGATGAAGTCGACTTGTTGGATAGAGATTTACTCCTTCGAATTTTTATATTCACGATCGGTCTGAGCCTATGTTGGCTTCTCTCCTTTTTGCTCGCGCAGAGAGCTCAAAACCAAACTCGAGGATTGATCATGGCGGTTTCAGGTGGATTCCTCTATTGTTTGTCGAATCTATGGATTTTACCGTTGATTATAACCATCGGGATGGTATTTGCAGGAATAGCCCGTCATATCCAGGTGATCATATTTATCATCGCGAGTATCATGTTGGTGACCACAAATCTAGCTGGGATCCGCCAGGTTCAGGAGGCATATAAGTTCGCACCGGCAAGTAAGGTCCAACCGATCCAGCAAGTACCCACACAAATTGTACCGATTCTGATTTATTTTATCGTCTTCCAACGCACTGCTGCTGGGAATGTCATGATCCTTATCCCAATCGGAGTAATCATGATCATTGTCAGCGGTTTTCTGCTGGGAAAACGCAAAGTTGAGCTTTAGAACACTCAATTATGGAAAGAAGAACAACTCCATGATCGCAGAGCAACCAATCAAAATAATCCGACTCCCGGCGATGGATGTCCCTGTAATTGCCCAAGCGGATGTGGTGATCGTAGGGGGAGGTACTGCGGGATTTGTGGCAGCTATCGCTGCTTCCCGAACAGGGGCAGAAACGATATTGATCGAACAGGGTGGATATCTTGGGGGTGCCCTGACAGGCACTTATGTCTCTAATCCCGGATCCTTTGTTGATTCTAGTAATCATCAAGTTATTAACGGGATTGCCTGGGAAGTCGTTGAAAGATTGGATAAAAACGGGCTTGCCATAATTGACCGAAACAAATACAAAGTTCAGATTTTCCCTGAAGCAGTCAAATCGATCGCGCTCGATATGCTGGTCGAGTCGGCGGTCAAACTATTTTTCTATAGCATGCTCAGTGATGTGATCATGGAAAATGGCGTAATAACAGGAATAGTTATCCAGAATAAATCGGGGCGCCAGATCATTGAAGGAAAGGTATTTGTTGATGCAACAGGCGATGCTGATCTCACAAAATTAGCAGGTGCGCCTACCGAAGAAATGCAAGTGGGTGAATTATGGCAGACTTCGATTGATTTAATCGTAGCCGATGTGGATGCAGCCCGAGTGGTTCAATGGGCGGATGAGAATCCTGGTGAAGCGATTTCACCTGAATTGGATTATTCTCATCGAACTCAAGCAATTCAACCCATGTTTACCCTCCTCATTCCGAATCCGGATACACAAATGATCGAAAAGGGTATTATCCACAAGGGTCCAATGCCAACGGTTAAACTCATGATCAACCGCAGTATTAGCCGTGTGCAGGGTTCTGTGGATATCGATCCCACCGATGTGTCTCAAATAACACAGGCTGAGATTGAGGGAAGAAAACGTGCTCTCGCCCATTTGGACTTCCTGAAGAAAAAGGTTCCCGGATTCGAAAGAGCCATTGTTGTGGGAGAAGCATTCTTGGGAGTCCGAGAGTCACGCCGAATAATCGGGGATTACCGCCTGACCATTCAAGATGTGCGATCCAATGCCCGATTCCCTGATGTTGTCTTACTCAACGCGCGAGCGCTCGACCGGCATCTGGCAGGGGAACGCTTTGAGCTGATCTTTGTTGAGGGGAATCATGATATTCCATATCGCTCGTTGATTCCAAAAGGCGTGAAGAACCTTCTAGTTGCCGGGCGTTGTATCTCATGTGACCATGAATCACATGCCTCTTTACGCGGAGCGGCGACCTGTATGGGGATGGGTCATGCTTCCGGAACCGCAGCAGCCTTGGCCGCAAAAAACACAGGATATGTAAGAGACGTGGATATCAAACTGCTACAAGCGAAATTAATCGATCAAAAAATGATTCTTTCAACTGAACCATCATGATTTGGCAGCCATACCTTAATATCGATCTTTGCTTCTTACAAACTATTGATGGCTCAACACTTCCAAAAACATGCTGGGCATCTTTGATAAAAAGCGAGATGCAGTTCACTCACCTGCGTTTACTCGCGAAATATAACGGTCACAATCTCGGCGATTCCTACCTGTAGACTCACCCCTCCTGTGTCTTTATCCATTGACAAATCGGATAACTTACGCTCTGCCAGATTCACTAGCGCTGCTGAAGTAACTTGTTTAAAGGGTATCAGCGTCAGATGGATCGGTTGTCGCCCCGGATTGTACCCGCGCACTAGCCAGCCATTGCCATCCTCCGTCTTTTTCATCGCGCTGATAATAAAGGCGCCTTTTTCATTGTTTTCGGCATCTAATATGGAATGAACCGTCACAAACGAGCCTTTTTCCGGCAGACTTCCTGCGTGTAGCGATGTGGAGACCCCGCGCAGAGGGGTCTCAAAGGCATAGGCCAGTTCGTGTGGTGCAGTATTCTGTTGACTGGCATACGGACAGATGGAATAGTCAAATGCCCACTTTCCAATCATCTGTGCAGCGGGGGTTTCCATAAATGGCCCGGCGTGCCCGCGGCGGGTGCTGAGGTCGTCGCGCGAGAGCCACCCCACACAGCGCAGCAAAGTCAGCGCGATTTCAGTTCCGTTATTGCTTTTCAGTACTTCCACTTCGGGCAGGCCACGATTGGCAACTGTGAGACCGCGCTTCCCCTCGGAAAGTTCAATGAAGGCGCGCTGGGGCATTTCTGGACGCGGGTCTTCGATCCAGGTTGAACGATTGAATTCAGGGATGCCGATTTTACGGCGGACTATTTCAAAGTGACCGTCATAGTCAGCCATGTTTACTTGAAAAGGTGTAGGAAAGTGGACACGAACGCGATGGTCTTTAGCGCGGTTGTCCACTTCAGTGTGAATATCCACGCGGGCGACGCCGTTGATAAGTTTAATTACCGATTTGATGGGAATTTCCACCTTCTGACGCGAGCGGGATTTCCTGTCAGCGCTGAGTGATGCGTGGGTGTGCAGTGATAGCATCAATGTCAGCGTTTGATGAACTCCACCTCGGTGGATAGAGACGCTCTTAAATCGAGAGACCGGCTGCAGATCGACGAGTGGCGGGGCATAGTTGTACTCGTCGCCGCAATCGCCGCCATCGACAAAGTAGTTCAAGCTGCGATAATTTTCTCCGCTTCTTTTATCAGTCACGGAAAGCGTACCCGTGGGCTCAACTTCGACTCCGAAAAACTCGTTTTCAATGAAATAAGGCGGTCTGCTGGCCGGATTGCCTTGCAGACGTGTTATGAGCGCTTGCCCCCAGGATGTTCCGGCGATATGACCTGCAAGGGGCAACAGGGCGTGGGCTAGGAGCGGAATGGCGAGAGGGGTGCTTCGGCTTTCTATGGCACGAATGTAGAATGTGCGCCAGCCCAGGCAAGGGATTTCGGGGGCGCTAAAAATGACCTTAACTACATCGGCAGTGCGAGCACGGACATGAAAAGAGGTTATAACGGGATCATCGAGCAAAGCCTGTACTTCTCTGACGCAACGCTCCCAAGCAACATTATCCGGCTCATCTTGGGAAAAGGTGACATCAAGTTGAGCGATAGTGCCAACGCGCCGGACACTGAAGGATCGG
>CAYGXU010000026.1:0-23205 GCA_964353875.1 uncultured Anaerolineaceae bacterium
CTCGGACCAGACCTGGGGGGCGCGGATTTTGGAGACTCCCCATTCGATGGCATCGGTTTGGATGGGGTCGGCGGGGATGGGATCAGGGATGGTGTACACCTTTTCTGCTTCGATGTAGGCCACATCGGGGCGCGCAGCCAACTCGTTGATGACATCTACGCCTGCGGTGACGGCGAAAGCGTTCACAATGTAGAAGGCACGATATGCGGAAACCGCACCGGATTGCATCATACGATCAAGATATTGAATCAGATCACTTTGTGTCCCATGTGCAGTATCCTGCAGGGTTTGGAAGACAACGTTGCCACGCGCGGACCAATCTTCGATGCCAAAAGCTGAGCTGAGGTCAGCCTGAGTGGCAAGGTAAACCAGAAAAGTTCCTGCTTGATCGGGGGATGAAAGAATTTCATCAATCAATCCTGCTTCAATTTTGTCTTGTGGAAACATCAAGGTATGGTATGGGGTTGCCCCTGTCGTCGAAGCTGTGATGCTGTACGTAAGCGTTGAGCCTCCCAAATTTTGGAGAATGAGGTTCTGTGTGGCAGTTTGCCCCTGATTGAGTGTAACATCGAAGGACGTTGGCGTGATTTCGATATCAGGTGGATCGAAAGGTTCCGGTGTGGAGGTCGCTGTTGGCGTGATATCGATCAATGGTGTTGCAGTGGGAATAATGGGCGGGGTACCCGTGTTGGAAAAAGGTGGATCATCAGGTGTGATTAAAGGGGTGGACGTTTCTGATGCATCCTGGGCTGCTGCGTTAAGAGATGGATTTGTGAATACCAGTGAGATTGTAACGATGGCTAGGATGGCGAACGAGATAAAACGGATGGTCACGGACCAAGGTTGAGTTTTCATTTTTTTCCCTCCGAAAGAAGTTGCACCCCTCAAATGCTGTTCTATCGAGTCATCTTTAAATTCAAAAACTAGGGATTGTCCAAATCGATCAGACCTCCTCTCTTGAGTTCACATAGAGCGATGCGAAACACAAGGATATGGTTCCTCTTCTATCCTTTGGGATGGTTTCCGGCTGTATATATAACGAAAAGAGCATATTTTTGTTACAAACTGATGAGGCAGAGAAAGACGCCTTGCTAGAAAAAAAGAAGGATGTTGTCGAAAGATTTGGTTTAAAACTACAATAGGTTGCAAAAGCCCCTTTCAGTCTGACCGAGAAAGTTGATCATCAAAGCTTCAATAAATGCTCTTGAGTGTACCTGAAAGCCTGAAAATATTACATGTTGCGTTATGAGGAGGAGAGAATGTGATTTGTTAACCCCTGACGAGGGTGTAAGATACCTCTAATAATAGGAGAGATGAGCATATGGCAGTGTCTATTGTGGTCATAAGTGATACGCATGGTTTTCATGATTCAATTGAAATGCCAATGGGGGATATCCTTGTGCATGCAGGCGATGTGACCAAGCATGGAACCATTGAGGATTTGGAGGGGTTCAACCGGTATCTAGGCACTTTGCCTCATGCTGTGAAGATCGTGGTTGCGGGTAATCATGATTTTTGTTTTGAACACAACCGCCATGAGTGTGAAGCTAAGCTTTCGAATGCGATCTATCTCCAAGATGAGGCCGTGACGGTTCACGGCATCCGTTTCTATGGAAGTCCCTGGCAACCGTGGTTCTATGATTGGGCATTTAACCTCCAGCGCGGTCCTGAGATTCGAGAGAAATGGGACCTTATCCCGGAGGACACCGATGTGCTTATCACGCATGGGCCGCCATTCGGGTATGGCGATGAGACTGTTCGAGGGGAGCATGTTGGCTGTCGAGATTTATTAGAAGCATTGGTCCGGGTCAAGCCCCAAGTTCACATTTTTGGGCATATTCACGAAGGATATGGTCGCAGCTCAAACAAGCATACTGACTTCATCAACGCCAGCATTTGTGATGTCTTTTTCCAGTCGGCAAATTGTCCATTTGTTTATCGATATGATGTGTGAAATCTGTTTACTTCCCGTTGCGCTCAGGAAATTGCACATCATACTCTATGGTCTTGCGAGAAGAAAAGTGCAGATGGTAGGCGTTCACATTCTTCGCGAACATGAGACCTTTCGGGTTGCTAATTCTCGTTTGTAAGGACAGATTACTTACATAGGGATCGGGGAAGACTGAAGCTAGGAAAAAGTCAGGATTTTATATGCCCACTACCGATAGGTCAATACTTCAGGGCAGGTTATACATGTTCGATGCCAATATTTAACTACATCGATGTTGGAGCGTTTATAAAACAAATCCTAAAGAAAACAGTTCAGCACCGCCACATGCCAATAACCTCTTCAGCGGATTTCAGTTAAATGGGATGACAATGCTGAGCCGCCTCAACCTAGAAGCAACGGCGAATTTCTTTAGCCGCCGACAGCCACCAGAATGTCTATCCCATTAAAACGAACAAAGAACCGGCGCGAGGATTATTTCTTTGACTCTATGTCAAGAATTACACCAGGATCTCTTGCCAAAGAAGACGAAGTGAAGTAGACAGGGGGTAAGAAGCATTAGAAAAACATTTATGGAGTTCTTAGGTTGACGGCTACGATTCTGGTAGCACCGGCTGCCAAAGGGAAAACCCAACGCTGCATTGAACGGATCTTGGAATTGTCCCATGAGCATCCTCTGGGATGTGTATGGGTAGCAGTTCCTGATCGTTTGCAGGCTCACGCCTTCCAGCGTCGCTTAGCACTTGCCGGCGGGGCGCTCGGGGTCAATATCGGCACTTTTGGCGGTTTGTGTCAAGAGATTCTGCGACGTTCAGTATTTTCCATTCCGCTGGCATCGGAGCTGATCGCTCATCGAGTGCTTGACGCTTCGATCCAAATGGTCCGGGAAGAGGGGAAATTGAAGTATTACGACCCCATCAGTGAAATGCCCGGGTTCCTGCGAGGGGCGAGACAAGCGATTGCCGAGTTGATGCTGGCGCGAGTGCAGCCTGCGAGATTCCTCGAGTGGAGCAGTAAAAATGAGCCGCCGCTGATCGATTTGGCTCAGATCTACCATCAGTTTGTCGCAAATTTGGCAACAATCGGGTGGGTGGATCATCAGGGGGTGAATGAACTGGCGATACAAGCTTTGGGACGAGATCCCACATTGGTTTCCGGCTGGAAAATGCTCACAGTTGATGGATTTGATTCTTTCAATAACGCGCAGCTTGCGATTATGCGCCTGCTATGCGGGCAAATGCCTGAGGTGCTGATCACCTTGCCAGGCACGACGCAAATGAATCGAAGCGCCCACCGTCGCTTCGCGCGTTCCTTACATAAATTAATGGAAGTGATCCCGGCCAGGCTCGAGACGCTCTCCTCGGCATCTCGTCTCCCAATTGCGCTCACACATCTGGAAGACCAAGTGTTCGAAGCAGGAGCGAAGTCGCAGCTTTCGAATGGGACCGTGTGTCTCATTGAAGCCCGTTCGCAGCAGGAAGAGGCGCGTGAGGCACTGCGCTGGCTGAAAATGCGAATCGTTCGAGATGGATTAAAACCCCGCCAATGTGCCCTGGTTACACCGCAGCCGGAAAGCTATCGACCTTACCTTCGAGAAGCCGGCATTGAATTTGGCATACCGCTTTATTTCACACACGCCGAATCATTAATATCTACGCCTGCTATTGCGGCGATGCTCGATCTAATAGACTTGCCCTTTCAGGGTTTCCCTCGACGATTGACCTTGGAGACGGTACGTACGCCCTACTTTGACCTATCCGCCTTTGGTCTTAACCATCAAGACATCGGGCTTTTGGATCTGGTGAGCCGTTTTGGGCAGGTAATCGAGGGGATGGATCAATGGGAGCAGGCTTTTGCAGGATTAGCAACAGCAGATGTTACGGCTCCGGAGGCCGAGGAGGAGGGTGCAGAGCTGGGCTTGCCTCATGGAGAAGGGATTGTTAGGGTCTGGAATGGCCTGCGAGCTCTTAACCAGCGACTGCAAGTTCCGCCAAAGCAAACGATACGGGAATGGGTGCGTTGGTTGGAGGATTTACTCGAAGATGTTTGCTTCCTGCAGGGGGAGTGTAGCCCTGAAGAAGAGGCGTCGTTCCTGGGGCTACGTGAAACTTTGAGAACGTTGGTGTTAGTGGAGACAATTGTGGGCGAGACATCCACAGACGCGCTGGGCTTCGCCACCAGCTTACGCAGTGCTCTAGAGGGGATCGATCTCCCGCAAGCGGGACGATTCTCGGATGAAGCTATCGTCGTTTTACGAGTGTTGGAAGCGCGCGGTTTACGTTTTCAGGCCGTGGCGGTCTTGGGCATGGCGGAAGGAGTCTTTCCAGAGGTTGAACGAGAAGATCCATTTCTGCCGCAGGCGTTCCGTCAAGCGTTCGGTCTCGAGCCAAGGGTAGGGCGTGAGCAACCCGGTTTGTTTTATCAGGTGGCCACACGCGCCGACCGTTATCTGCTCCTGACTCGACCTTATTTGGCCGAGGACGGTGAATATTGGGAAGCTTCTCCATTCTGGAATGCGGTCTTACGCCTATTCAAGGAGAAAGCGGAGCGGATTTATTCTGAAACACCTCGTCCTTTGTCAGAAGCTGCCTCTTCCGAAGAATTGCTTTTCTGGGCGGTTCGAAAAGGGGGATTGCCCCAATCTTTTACTGAGCGTTTCCTCCCTCGTTGGGAGCATGCGCGTCATGGTCGGGATGTACTGCATGCCCGTCAACAACGTGAGCCTGGTGGACCCTATGAAGGTGATGTGATGCGATTGGCAGGCGATCTGCAAGCTCGGTTTGGATGGGAACATGTGTGGAGCCCTACTCGTTTAGAGGTATATGGGATTTGTCCCTATCGCTTTTTTGTGGAAGTCAGTTTGGAATTAGAGGCCAAAGAACCCCCACAAGCAGGTTTTGACGCCGGTCAATTGGGATCCATCTTGCATGCCATCCTGGAGGAGGTATATCGGCAGGTCAATGATCCAACGGACTTGTACTCGTTACTGGATATCTTAAAACGGGTCTCGAAGGACATTTTCAATGAGGCTCCGGCGCGTTATGGTTTTCGTCCCACGCCCTTGTGGGAAGTCGAGCAGGAGCAATTGCTGATCGCCTTAGAGGCGTCTATTAGCGGTCTGGTTGAGGTGAGTGAAGGTTGGAGACCAATCGCTTTCGAACAGCCCTTCGGTGTGGGAAATGTGCGGTCATTGGAAATGATCACTGGTCATGGCCCGATTCGCATTCGGGGTTGGATCGATCGGTTAGATCAAGATGATGACGGTCATCTGCGTGTGATCGATTATAAGACTGGGTCATCTCATCTGACGGTCCGTGATCTGGTCGAAGGGAAGCGACTGCAATTGCCACTCTACGCTCTGGCTGCGCACCAGGCGCTTGACATGGGCGAGCCGGTGGATGGATTTTATTGGATGATTCTCAAGGGCGAGGCAAGTTCACTTCGCTTAGGAAAATTTTCTTATGAAGGTAAGGAACGCACCTACCGAGGGCCGCAGGGCGCCATTCAATTGGTTCAGGAGCATCTTGAGAGGATCGTAAATGGAGTGCATCACGGTACTTTTCCGCCTATTTCGCCTAGCGGAGGATGTCCTACTTACTGCGCTGCAAATAAATGGTGTTGGCGTTATCAACCGGCACGATGGTGAGGAGGCTGATTTATGGTTCACTCCGAGGGCTGCGCTTTGCGACCACCGTGTTAAGGAAGATATCTACATTGGAGAGAAGTGGAGCATCGGCTTACCCCTTAGAGTGATAATAAACCAACCATCAAATGAGTGAAGGGTAGTTCTTTGTGAATTGGATTGGATGGGAGTCATGAGAAGCGGATCAGAGAAAATGGTGATAGAGGATGCAAGTATCTTGGGGTTGTCATTGAGGGATAGCTTGTGGGCAAGTGACTCGATGGATGAAACAGGTTCGAAAAATGAGTGAAAGTGACCCGATGATAACGCGGGTTTATCAAGGGGAGGGAGTGGAGCCGATTCGATTAACCAAGCAACAACGCCGCGCGGTGAACGAATGGCAACACGATGTGCTTGTCACTGCAGGAGCCGGCAGTGGAAAGACACGTACGTTGGTGGCGCGCTATATTGCATTATTGGAGCACGGGATGACAGCGCGCGAGATCGCCGCCATTACTTTTACCGAAAAAGCTGCCCGAGAGATGCGTAATCGGATTCGCTCTGAAGTTTCCCGCCGAGCACTTGTTGCTTCTTCCTCGGAAGAAAGTGCGCGATGGGAGGAACACGCCGCTCAAATGGATGCTGCTCGGATTGGCACTATTCACAGTCTTTGTACGGAGATCATCCATGCCCATCCGGTCGAAGCACAAGCCGATCCAGGATTTGAGGTCCTCGACGAGGGTCTCGCGGCAGCGTTGAGAGAGCAAGTAGTCCAAGAGACGCTAATATGGGCTTCTCTTTCGCAAAGCGTCGCGCCCCTATTTCGAAGTTACACATCCGAGCGTCTGTCTCAGTTATTGAGCTTCTTGCTTGAACGCCGTTTGGATACGGAAGTTTTATTCCGGGATCCAGACGGAGTAGATCGGGGATGGAGAAGAGTTCAGACGGAGTTGGAGTCATTCATCCAACACACACAGGTTACACAGGCAATTGCGAATTTGAGGGCGTTGAACAAAAGTGGAACGCTCCTCGTCGACGCAGGCCCAAAAATGGCGCAACAGATCGAAAGTCTGCTAATAGATTGGTCCTCCATTGAAGGGCATCTATTGGCGAAAGAGACATTCAAAGCGGCGAGTTGTGTGTATGAAATACGACGGCAGCAAATGAACATGCAATTTGGCAAGAAAGATAGTGAAGCAAAAAGTCAGTTGCAGCGCATACGCGAGTTCTATGATGCACTTATCGCGCCATGGCTGGGTGGGGACACGCGTCGGAAGCCGGCGCCCGATGAGGAAAAGGAAACTATCTTCCGGGAGGATTTTGCGCGCCTGCAAGACCTTTTCCACTATGCTGATCAGCGCTACAAGGCTGACCTGGGAGCGCGCTTCGCAATGGATTTTGATGAACTAGAACGAAAGGCCTTGGAGTTGCTGGGCCGGGAGGAGATTCGACAGAAATGGCAGTCTATATTGAAAATGGTTTTGGTGGATGAATTTCAAGATACCAACGGACGCCAACAGGAAATCATCCGGGCGCTTGCGGGAAACGATGGACACCTCTTCGTCGTGGGCGATGCTCGCCAAAGCATCTACCGTTTCCGTGGAGCGGATGTGACCGGCTTTCGTCAGTTGCAGGAAGGTTTAACAAAAAATGCCGGCACAATCGTTGAATTGGATCTGACATTTCGGGCTCATCCCGATTTGCTGCGGCTGTTGGATGAACTTCTCCCTGTCATCATGGGAGTGGAAACAAATAGAGCGGCTCTTTATCAGGTTCCTTATGCCTCACTACGCTCCCATCGCACCAAACCATGCGAACAAGTAAGCCCTCCCTTCCTTGAAGTGATTTGCGGAATCGGAGGTTCGGCAGAGCAGGGAAGAGCTGTGGGGGCGCGCGCGTTAGCCCATAGATTGATCGAGTTACAGGATGGAGGGCAGATACGAAGTTGGGAACAAGTTGCCCTTCTCTTCCGCAGCTCCACTGGATTTCAAGCTTATGAGGACGCGTTCGAGTTCTGCCGGATTCCTTTTGTAACCGTTGCCGGACGAGGATTTTATGACCGTCCTGAAATCCGGGATGTGTTGAACATGTTGACGGCATTGGCGGATCCCAGCGATGATCTGGCCATGGCGGGGGTACTGCGCTCGCCGGCTTTTGGTCTAACGGATGAGGTGGTGTATCGCCTGCGCTGGGGACAGGGGGAACGTCGAGCACTTTGGGATGCGCTCCAGCTTGATCTGAGTTCGCTCGATGAGACCGATCAGAGTCGGGTCCGCCGAGCGTATGCGATCCTGCTTGGCCTTCAACCGCTTGTTGATCGACTCTCTGTAGCGGGACTCCTGAAACGTCTCATTGATCTGACCGACTATCGAGCCATCCTGGCATCGGGTCACAGCCGCCTTTGGCGAAACCTGGATAAATTACTCCATGATGCTCATGCCAGTGGTTTGGTAAGAGTGGGCGCGTTTCTTGAGTATATTCAAACTCTGCGGGATGTGGGGGCTCGTGAGGGAGAGGCGCCCGTAGAAGTGGAGGGGGCGGTACGTCTGATGACGATACATAAGGCCAAGGGGCTTGAATTTGAGTTCGTTGTCTTGGCGGATGCGTCCCGGAGAATTGGCAGCCAACTTCCAGCAGCCTTTTTATTAGCAGAAACAGGATTGGTGGTGAAGCCCGATCGTTTTGATGCGGAACCTGTGCCCACGCGGTTGGCGCGATGGATTGAGGAACAACAATCTCACGCCGAAGCAGATCGATTGCTGTATGTGGCGCTAACCCGAGCACGCGAGAAAATCCTCATCAGCGGCCATCTAACCCAAACAGAGAATGATTTGAGAGCGGATGGGTGGATGAAGAGCTTGCTGGAAGCGATGGGAGCCGATCCCGTGGTATTGGCCGCTACCCCTAATAGATGGCATCATTCCGTCACGCAGAAGGGGGAGACCATTGCGCTACGGTCGGAGACCGGTCAGGTTGAGAAAGTAGCACCCCAGCCTGTGTTTAAATGGCCCGAGTCTGTTGCCAAACCGCTTTATTCAGCGCTCATCTTTGCTTCGGATGACCATGTCGATGCGGACTTAGACGAAGAAGTGAAACGAAATTGGCGGGCGACAGGAGAACGGGTCTATGCCCCAGCTGTCATTATCGGCCGATTGGTGCATGAGGCCATCCGCAGATGGCTAGCGCCGTGGGGTGAAGAACTTGATTCGCTCATGGCAGCCAGGGCTTTGGAGGAGGGCCTGGTAGACGAGGGTCAGCGTAGTCAGGCAATTCGAGAGGCCAGGAAACTTCTGGCACGATTATGGGACGATCCCACCCGTTTGAAGATCGAAGGCGCGTTTGAGCGTTTCCATGAATTACCGTTTGTCCGACAGCTCTCCGGGGGATGGATCGATATGGGTTCCATCGACTTGCTCGTTCGAGATGGGGAGGGTTGGAAGTTGATTGATTTCAAGACGGATGAGATACGTGATGATCAGGGATTGCAGGATGCGGTTGGGGAATACCGATTCCAAATGAAGCGTTATACCGAAGCGACTCGCGTTTTCTTGGGCGAGGAACCCCAGGCAATATTATGTTTCTTAGATTATAAAGGGGGTGTCGAGTGGGTCAATTTGTAGAGGTGGATGGCGAGCGGATCGTTATTATCTTCTCAGATATTCTTTCTGCTGGAGAAGCGCTACTTTGAGTGTCCCACATTTGGTTGAACGAAAGTCCTGGAAGAAATCGTTGTGACCAGAGTGAAAGTTGATTCATCTCTATAGAACCACAGCAGCAGAGTCAACCGATCTGCGCTTCGATTGGTTGTATTGGGATCATCCTACAAGCCCATCTCTTTAGCGGGAATGCAAAACCTTGCCTAAACAGAACAAATGTGCTATTTTAATAGGCTCAAAGACGGATGAATAGTTATGATCTGAAGGACTGATTGAAGTTAAAAATGAATAAATCTCAAGGTGTCTTCTTCGTACCGACCTTGAGGTCTTGTGAAATGGGATAGTTGTGATGCCCGATTTTTCTGTGATTGTTGAGGAGCGATCATGAAATTTCTCCACACTTCCGATCTCCAGCTTGATGCGCCCTTCGCTTTTTTAGGAGAAGGAGGGCTACACCATCGAGCGCAGCTGCGAGAGACCTTTGCAGAAATTATCCGATTAACGAAGATAGAGGGTTGCCAGATGTTGCTTATCGCTGGGGATCTTTTTAACAGCAACCGACCCCTTCAGGCTACGGTCGATTTTGTCCTTTCCATGCTGGCAACAATATCGATCCCGGTTTGCATCCTCCCGGGGAATCATGACTGTTATGATGTCGCTTCTATTTATCGAAAGGTTTCCTTCCCATCCAATGTCACGATTTTTACTGATACCTTATCCCAGAAGGTCTTTCCCGAACTGAATCTGACGGTTTACGGAAAGGCGATATTGAGCAGGGATCCGAGCGAGTGCCCCATGGAAGGCATCCGACCCAGGGAAAACACCCGGTGGCATGTGGCCATGGCGCATGGCAATCTTGTCGTCGGCTCTATGAAAACCAATGCTCGTCCCATTCATCCGGAGGAGATCGCCTCAAGTGGGATGGATTATGTCGCTTTAGGCGATTGGCACAGCTATAGCGAATGCTCCCAGGGAAAGGTGTGCGCGTGTTATTGTGGTGCCCCGGAGCCGATAGCTTTTGATCAGGTTGGCGCCGGTCATGTTGCCAGCGTTCTATTGCAGGAGCAAGGCGTGGAAGTGAACCCGATCAGGGTGGGGCGCATCCAGGCAGAGCGCATCGAAATCGATGTCTCCGGTTTACCCACCGCTCACATCCTTGAGCGCATTCTGGGGAAGGCCGGTCCGGAGAAGATGCTGGAAGTGGTACTGACGGGCATCCTCCCCATCGGGAATTTGATCGATACAGAGCAGTTCGAGGATTTGATCCGATCGCATGTTTATGCACTTCGTATGTGTGATCACTCCTACCCTCAGATTGATAAGATGCATGTTGCCGAATTTCCGTCAGAACATGTGATGGGGAGACTCATCGACATCATGCAGGGTTACATCGTGGCGGCCAAGGATGATCGCAGCAAGATCATCGCCACGCAAGCCCTTCAATTGGGCGTGGCTTTGTTGCAGGGTAAGGATGTACTTTAATGGAGTTGCTCCATATCTGCTTAAAACATTTCAAAAGATTCAGGCACTTCGAGGCTTCATTCTCGAAGGGACTCAACATCGTTAAAGGGCCGAATGAAGCAGGGAAAAGCACTTTGCACGAGGCTATCCTATTAAGCCTATTCGACCGACCGACTGGGAAGCAGAGCGAGCGTCGCCATCAATCCTGGAACTCAGATCGATTGTACCTAATCGACCTGACCTATCGCCTCCCCGATGGAAAAGTGTTTACCATTCACAAAGATTATGAAAACGGTGCATGTGAGTTGATCGGCCCTGAGGGAGTGGATGCAACTCGCTCTGGCTTTGAGAAAGCAATTCGAGCTGCATTAGGAACCGCCTCCGAGAAGTTATTTATCAGTACAGCCTGCATCCGCCAGGATGCGATGTCAGGGATTGAAGGGGGACGTACTGAAATTGCGCAGGAGTTGCAGCGTACTATCATGGGTTCGGAAATTGCCATTGATGAAGTGATAACGCGATTGGCCCAAAAAGCTGCCGAGTTTGAACGTGGCTGGAAGACGAGCGCCCCAAAGAATCCAGGACCGATCAGTAAATTGCAGAAAGAGATCAATGAAATCACGGAACGCCTTGCGCGCATCCAACCGGAAGTCAATGGGCGTGAGCAGGCAAAAGAAGAGCTTCTCAAGCAACGCCAGTGGTTAGGGAAGATTGAAGCCGATGTAGCCCCAGTACATGAACTGCTTACCCTCCATACTCGCCGGATGGAATTGAAGCAGGCGCTGGAGAGACACTTGGAGGAGGAACAGGAATTTGATTCGAGACTCAAGAAGATAAACCAGGCGCAAAAGGTAAAAAAAGAAGTGGAAAGGGAGCTTGGCAACTACCCCGGATTTGACAGCATCGATCAATCCGGGAAAGAGACATTGGGAAAGGCTTATGAGGTTTTGCAGGCCCGTACTGCTGAAGCCGCAGATCGCCGAGCGCATATGCAAGGGTTAAGCCGTAAGATAGAACTGCAAGGAAAGCCAAGCAGGCTCCCTCTTTGGATCGCGATTGCGTTGATGATCCTCGGGGTTGCGATCGGCTTAGTGGGTTTTCTTCTGGCTCGATTTCCACAGCGGGGGATCGATGAGAGCTTTTACATGCCTCTTATGATTTCGGGCGGTCTTCTAGGTGTGGGTGGATCAGTCAGCCTGCTCATGCTCATTTTTTGGCGTAATCGTAAGGAAAAAGCGTTCAGAATGATGCTCAGAGAAGCTCATGAGCGCTACCAGGAAGGTCTGGTCGCTAAAGAGGAAGCAGAAAAAAGTATAGCCAGGGCGTTGGAACCCTTTAGATGTGATACCTGGGAGGCGTATCAGCAGGCCTGGGGTAGATTTCAGCAGTTAGATAAAGACCGCAGAGCAGCCGATGCCGCTTTAGGAGCACTTCTTAATGCAGGGGAATCTTACCAAGATTTAACACAGAAGCGTGAGCACTTAAGCCGTTCCCGACGGGATTGTCAGGAGCAGTTGGCTGAAATGGCTGCCATCCCTGAGTTGTCGCCGATAGAATTTCAAAGGCTTATAAACGAAAAGAATACGCTTGAAGAAGAGATGGGTAAATGTCAAGCGCAGATCTTGCGTCTGGAAGCGAAAAGTGAGGGGAATGGACATACTTTGGAGGACCTGCTTGTACTACAAGAGAAGCAAGCGGCCCTTAATCGAAAGTTGGAGCATGCATTGGAGCGCTACGAAGTCGTTGGATTGGCGCTGGAGGGAATGACACAAGCCCGTGATCTGACTTTACGTAATGCACAGGAGGCGCTAACCCCAAGATTAAATGCTTATTTAACACGCCTGACAGATGCCCGTTATACACGCGCGATGGTGGATGAAAAATTGCACATCACCTTGATGCATGCATCCAAAGGTCCTGGCCCGATTACGATGGAGGAGGTGAGCAGCGGGACGCGAGACCAGGTTTATCTGGCTGCTCGTCTGGCGCTTTGCGAACTAATTTTTGATGGAAGACATCCGCCTCTGCTTATGGATGATCCTTTTGCCAAGTTTGATCCTCGCCGCAGGGAGGCTGCTTTGCGATTATGCCAGGAGCTTGCTGCCGATTGGCAAATTCTGCTCTTCACCTGTCATGATGACTATGACCCCTATACAGATCATGTCATTGCGCTTGAATAACAATTGTTGACGGGGAAGATCTCGATCCTGTCAGATTTGTGCTAATTTTCCTAATTAAGGTGAAAAGGTGAGTAACTGAACGGTGAAGCCCTGTGATGCAGCGTCAAAGATCGCGGCACGGAACCAATCGCTACCCTTCCGTTGAATCGAAATTCTTCTGCTCTTGTATCGCGGGATGAGATTCTGCTGAAGTATCTTCTGTTATCTTTTCTTGTACAGGTTTTTCCATGGATAGAGCTGCCATGGCATTACGTGCCTCTTCCAGGTCAGTCTCAACCATATGGAGTTTCTTCCTTAGCTCTGCCATTTGCGAATGCTTACGAATGGCAGTTGGTGTGGACACCAAAAAACCGATCAATATGCCCAGGATAAAGGCGATCACAAGCACCAGGGCCAAGGAGCCATTGATCTTCCAGAAAAGCAATTTGATATCGATCGATGTATTATTCTGGACTGCGAATATGGTGACTAACAAAATCAAAAGCAGGGCGAAGATAAATATGATGCGCATCATCATCCTTTCATAATGGAAATAAACTTATCCATGAAACGATAAAGGCTTCGGCCGGATCAATATTTCCAATGATATCATTTTATGGGGCTGTAGCAAAAAGGCTGCAAAATCTCGACCTAAGGGGAAAGGGTGATGGTGATTTTATTAATAGAGCATAGGGATATGAGAAGCCTATTTGGTTGATACCCATGTGGATGGGAATGGTATCGTTGCTTTATTTTAAAGAAAGTTATTTGGGAATCTATACGGAGCGGGATGTAAGATGGATCTTCAACGACTTGCGGGTGTCCGTTGTTATCTGATTGACCTGGATGGGACGTTTTACCTCGGCACACAACTGCTGCCGGGCGCCATGGATTTTATTGAAGCCCTTCGAACACGAAGGCTGGATTTCCTCTTTCTCACCAATAATTCATCCAGACATCGTAGTCAATATGTCGAGAAGCTCCGCCAGTTAGGACTGGATATTCCAGAGGAGCGGGTATTTACTTCTGGTGAAGCCACAGCGATATACCTTTCAGAAAGGCATCCCGCGGCCAGGGTATTTCTCGTCGGCACACCGGCTTTGGAGGAAGAATTTAAGGAGCATGGCTTTCATCTTGTGGAACACGATCCGGAGATGGTTGTATTGGGTTTTGACACAACCTTAACTTATCAGAAACTCTGGCGCTTATGTGATTTTATCCGTGCAGGATTGACATATATCGCCACGCATCATGATCTGAATTGTCCCACAGAGGATGGGTTTATGCCGGATATTGGTGCCATGATTGCCTTCGTCGAGGCTTCCACAGGGCGACGACCAGATGTGATTGTAGGTAAACCACATCGTCCGATAATGGAGGCGATACAATCTAAGACAGGGTTGCCCCTGGAATCTTTTGCCATGGTAGGAGACCGCCTCTACACCGATATCGCCTTGGGTGAGCATGGTGTGACAACAGTTTTGGTGCTCAGCGGTGAGACGGGAATCGAGGATCTCCATTCTTCATCCTATCAACCCGACATCGTAGTGCAGGATCTGGGTGAGCTTGCCTCGATTATGCAGGAACTCTCAAAGGAGAGGAGATCGAATCCAGAAATGAAGAGGTCGTCTCAATGACTTCATCAGGTTACCGAAGGAATGGATAAGTCTCCCTTGGGATGATTCCAGGGAGTTTAAAAAGAGTGGGTTTATGGCATTCCCATTGCGCGACTATGGCTTTTGTTGACCCTTTCGCCAATAGATGAGTACGAACAGCGGCAGCAACATAGCCGCCCCCATGCTGGCGCATTGTTGATTAATCCAACCTGTGACGATATCGGCCAATTTTGTTAGAAGTTTTCCTTTCTGTTGCTGAAGCCAATCATTAAGGCGACTTTGCAGTTTTTCGGATTGCTCGTTCAGCCATGGTTCTGCTCGTCCCCAGATCTCATCCGTGATTTGATCCTCCAGTTGAGGCGTGTAATGAGTATAGCCAACAGCGTCGAATGCGACCTCAAATTGGGAGTCTTTTTCCCCAGTCTCATCCCCTAGTTCTATATAGACTTCATCGATTGTATTAAAAGCGAACGTTCCAAGCAAGCACCAGGAATTTTGGTGGGTGAATTGGTCAACTTGTACCCGGGTGACCTGTCCATCGTTGGCAATGAGATAATTAGCCTGTCGAGTTGAAGCATGAGAGGAAGGGATGTAGACATAAAGATCGTAGGTGCCGGGTTGAGGCAGGGAGAGCGTCCAGCGAGCCCTATTTTCGGCTCCTGAGGCGTTGTTGAGAGTCCACCAGGAGTGATCACGATATCCTTGAGTCTCTTCTTTCCAGTATCGGTCCGGGCCCTGCAATGAAAATCCTTCAGACTGGTCGTCGATGATCACGCCGTCGAACTCAGGGATCGCTGGCCGATCGTCGGTTGATAGGGGCTGTGCGTATGTTGATCCGGTGAGCAGGAAGGAAAGCAAGATTGCCAAAGCAGGCAGCAGACATGTGCGCATGAGGCAGGATAGGGAAGGATACTTGCTCTGTTTCATTTCAAACCATCTCCGCTTTGTCATCATATTGATGATAATTCTTAGAATTGGTCCCTCGTAAATGATTTTGAGAGAAGATTCGATCTGGCTGAAAGGCTGCAAGATCAATGCCAAGCACAAATGAGATCGTTTGGAACCGTAGGGTGGGTATTAGTGTTTATGATTTTAAAACCTGAGAGAGCATGACCATTATCTGATCGCATTAATGCGCATAGTCATGTAATTTTTAATTTAAGCTTGCTCATAACAACAATACTTAGGCTACACGCACCTGATAGAGAGGCCCATCCGGTGATTGGTTCATCATCCACCTCTTGGCAACAAAACAGGTGAGGAGCGAAAAATTAGGATTATCATTACCATTAGAGAATACAAATTGAGACTAGGACAAATTTCTCTAGACAGAATCAAAGATTTCCTGCGAATCCACATGAATATTCTATCTGCACCTGCCGAATTTTAACTGCAGTGAACGAACATATGCACAATATCCAGGGAGGAAAAATGGTACATTGGGGACTGATTTCAACTGCCAGGATCAATCGGATGTTGATTCCTTCGTTTCGAGCTTCGAAGCGGGGAATACTGACAGCAATAGCCAGCCGCGACCAGGCGTGTGCCAATGAGTATGCCAAGCAGTTGGCGATCCCACATGCATTTGGCAGCTACTCTTCCATGCTTGAATCCAATTTAATTGACGCCGTCTACATCAGTCTACCCAATCATCTTCATGCTGAGTGGACAATCAAATCGTTGGAGGCAGGAAAGCATGTCCTCTGTGAAAAACCTTTGGCCCTCTCCTTGGAAGAAGTCGATCGAATGATCGCTGCCAGCCAGCATAGCGGGCGTGTGCTAGCAGAAGCCTTCATGTACAGACACCACCCTCAGACGAAGATCCTAGGGGAATGGGTGCATACGGGGCAACTGGGAGAAATCAGTCTGGTGCGGGGTGTATTCAATTTCACCCTTCAAGATCGGGATGACATCCGTTTGAAGCCTGAAATGGGCGGGGGATCTCTTTGGGATGTGGGTGTCTACCCTGTGAGTATGGCGCAATTTGTTTATGGGGGTCCGCCGGACCGGGTGATGGGAGAACAATGGGTGGGCGATACTGGCGTGGATGAAAGCTTTGCTGCTCTGATGCATTATCCTGGAGGCGGCCTGGCCGAGGTTTCCTCTTCGTTGCGTACACCCCGTCATACCAGCATTGAGATCATTGGTACCAAAGGCACCTTATCCCTCAATCAACCATTTGTCGATCTCGAATCAAGAGCACTAATGATCTTTCAGCCCGCTAGAGGCAATCCAAGACGCATCCCTGTGCCCAAGAAGAAGCTCTACTTGGGAGAAATCGAGGATATGCACGCTGCCATCCTGGATAATAGCCCACCTTATCTGTCGTTACAGGAATCCCGCGATCATGTCCGCACCGTGATGGCGCTTTATGAGGCAACGAGGAATGGTAAATCCGTTTCGCTCATATGAGAGCTTAGGCTGGATGTGTGCCAGTTTTTAAAGAAGCCTGATCTTGCTCCGTTTGTAAGGAATTTCGAGTGTCAAGGAGCTGAGGCTAATTCCATGATCTCCTTGATATGAGCCAATTTCACGTGTTTTTGTCAATCGAAAATGCCCCCATTTGCGCCGCCAAAAGCCATTTCGGGAGGGCCCTGAATGGCTTAAATGGGGGAAAGAAGGGGGTCATGGGCGAATCAGAATGCAAGACGGCATGGCTGAGTATACACAGAAAAACCCGGAATTATCGAGGCCGTGGTACCTAACTGATCTCTTCGTCACATTCCCAGTGATAGAACTAGAGTCATGCGTTACGCAGGACTTGCTCCAATGTCCGAATAAAGCGAGCGTTCTCTTGCTCGTTCCCTACCGTAACGCGTAAAAACTCGGGAAGATCATACCCCGCACAAGGCCGCACAATGACACCCCTCTCCAGTAAGCGCTTCTGCACCTCCAGCGCCTCTGGTCCAACCTTAACCAATACAAAGTTTGTGTGGCTCTCAACATGCTCCAATCCTATACGACGTAACTGGGTATAGAGATATTGGCGACCTTTGTCATTTTCCCTCACGGAAATTTTCAAAAAAGCATCATCTTTCAATGCAGCGATTCCGGCGGCTTGCGCCAGAAGATTTACAGCGAAAGGTTCTTTCACTTTATACATGGATGCAAAGATGCCAGGGGGAGCGATGGCATAACCCAAGCGAATCCCGGCCAGTCCGTAGATCTTTGAGAAAGTGCGTAAGATGATCACATTCTCACGATCCTGCTCGATATAGTGAAGGGTGTGCGGGAATTCGTTCGATGCTACAAATTCATAATATGCCTCATCGAAAACGACCAGGACATGTTGCGGGACCTTTGCCATAAACGCTTCCACCTCTGGTGCTGTGACGATGGTCCCGGTGGGATTATTAGGGTTGCACACAAAAACCATTTTGGTTTGGTCGTTGATTGCCTCGGCCATCGCTTCCAGGTCTAGGCCGAAGCACCTCAATGGGGTTTTAATCAAGGTCGCCCTCATGGCATGGACGTAGATGTCATAAACCGGGAAGGATGAGCAGCTGGCAATCACCTCACAATCTTCATCTAAATAGGCCAAACAAAGTTGCACGATGAGGCCGTCGATGCCATTGCCGACCAAGACTTGCTCGAAGTCAACTCCCAAATGATCCGCAAGCGCCTCGCATAAGCTGTAACTGCGTCCATCGGGGTAGAGATTGATTTTTGAGAGGGATTCCTTTATCGCCGATAATGCCATCGGTGAGGTGCCAATCGGGTTTTCGTTCGAGGCCAACTTGATAATATCACTCAAGCCATACTCACGCTCGACTTCCTCGATCGGTTTCCCAGGCACATAAGGCTGTATCGGCTTTAGACCACGTTGTTCTTCGACGACATTCTTCATTGTAATGCTCGCTTCTCCTCTACAAATCTCTTATCGCGCGTGCATCCCCCACTAGTAGGCCAGTTTCAAAAAGAAAAACCGGGTTTAAATCCAATTCCTGAAGATCGGCATAAAGAAATGGAAGACGTGAAACATTTACAAGCAAATCTGCAAGTGCATCGATGTCTGAACGCATTTTGCCTCGTATCCCCTCAAGCATCGGAAAGGTCTTCAACTCTCGCATCATCGCTTCTGCCTGAGGGCGATTAATCGGTGCGACCCTCATGGCGATATCTCGCAGGACTTCGGTATAGATCCCGCCAAGCCCTAAAAGAATCAGGGGGCCAAACTGCGCATCGCGCGAAAGCCCAACGAGCACCTCCTGCGCACCTTCGATCATTGGATAAAGCAGCACGCCATGGAAATCCTTTCCATGAGCAACCCCTTGAAGCTGCTTAAAGGCACGTTTGACCTGAGTGCCATTGCGGATGCCTAAGATGACCCCGCCCATGTCTGACTTATGCAGGATTTGGGGCGAGACTACCTTCATCACCACAGGATAACCGATCTCCTGGCTGGCTTGAACAGCCTCTTCCAGGCTCCCCGCGAAATGGAACTTTGGGACTGGGATGCCATTTTGCTGAAGCCAGGTCATTACCTCCGGCTCTAGCATCTGTCCTTCGCCCGGAAGCATCCCTATTTGCTCGGGGATTCCGGGTAGCGACTCAGACAATTTCTTTTTGTTTTCGAACTCTGCCATCCAAGCCAATACAGTTACGGCACGCTCCCCTGAAGCGTAGTTCGGCACACCACCGGCTTTTAGATGGGGAAGACTCGGGGCAATAGGCCTTCCGGCCATGAAGCTCGCAACAATGGGCTTCCCACTCTCCTGAAAAGCCGTGCATACTCCCGTGGCAAGGGGAATCGAATCCAGATACGCCGGGCTTACATTGATCGCCAAGGCTGCATCATATTCCTGCAGCACAGCCACCAGAGTATCCCGGTAATGTTCCTCTGTTGCCTCCACCGTGAGATCGAAGGGATTTTCCAGAGAATAGTGAGTAGGAAAAGATCGGGACAGTTGTTCTCGCAATCGCTCACTTGGGCCCGGCAAGGAAAGCCCCACTTCCTCGGCCCGATCGGCAGCCAAGACGCCCGGGCCGCCGGAGTTGGTGACAATGGCGACGCGTTTCCCCCTAACAGGAGGGAGATGGACAAACCCTTTACAGAGGTCGAACATCTCCTCCACGCTCTCCACCCGTATCGCCCCAAATTGCCGCAGGACCGCATCGTAGACCAGGTCTTCGCCTGCCATTGAACCGGTGTGCGAGAGTGCAGCCCGTCGCCCAGATTGGCCACGTCCGGACTTGATCACCACCAAGGGTTTGCGCCGAGTGAGTTCATACACTGCCCGCATGAAGGCACGCCCATCCGTAACACTTTCGAGATAAAGCGCCACCACCTTGGACTCGGCATCATCGATACAATATTCCAAAAAATCAATTTCATTTAAATCAGCGGCATTGCCATAGCTGACAAACTTGGAAAACCCCAATCCCTGTTCTTCCGCCCAGGAGAGGACCATGCCTCCTAATGCACCACTTTGAGATATGAACGTCACCTCACCTCGCGGCGGTCTCACTTCAAGGGTGGGGTAGAGATCTTTCCAGGTATTGACAATCCCCGCGCAATTGGGTCCGATGAAACGAATCCCATGCTGCTGAGCGACGGCCTTGATCGCCTGCTCACCCTCCACGTTCCCGATCTCAGAGAAACCGGAGGTGATGATTATGGCGGCTGGGACGCCTGCGCGCCCACAGTCATCCAGCACATCCACCACGGTCGCGGCGGGGGAGACGATCACCGCCAGATCGACTGCTTGCTCTATGGCATTGACCGACGTGTAACCCGCTGCGGAGAAAGCGCCTTCGCCCCTCGGATTCACGGCGTAAACCGATTGATAGCCCCCTTCCAGGATTTGCTGGAGGATGAAATACCCCAGTCTGCCTTTAGAGACCGAGCCAACCAGGGCAATTCCTCGGGGGTTGAAAAGACAATCGATGCTCATAGGTTCAGATGCACTCCAGACCCGCCCGGAAGGCCAAGAGGTTACGCTCAGAGTCCCGTTTCCAGCGATCGCGCAGGACATCGGCGATTTCGGCCGCGTCAAACACCTGACCCAATCCTGTCTTCCCCACAGCTACGCCCAAGACGAAAATGTTGGCGGGGACTGCCATACCGTCAACCCTTGGCAACTGTCCGGGGTCGATCACGATCAGACGAGCGCCGGCATTCCTCACTTCTTTTTGCACCAACTCAAAATCCGGATACTCGGCTTTTCCTAGCAGGACTCCTGCTGGGGACAAAACTTCGTTGTAGAGCAGGAAATCCGCGCTGGTTTTAATGTAGCCTACCCCTTTTAGCGCTTCGGATCGCTCCGTGGCAATCACCAAGTCAGCGCTTCTCTGGGGGATGCGAGGCCCCACTTTTGGATCACCAAGTCGCAACTCGGCCTTGACAAACCCACCTCGCTGCGCCATCCCTTTGGAAGGGAGAAAGTTCATTGGGATCCCTTTTACAAGCGCAGCCTGCGCCAGGATGTCCCCCACGGTCAAGATCCCTTGACCACCAACACCTATAAGAACGACATCAAATTTCATGCTTCCGTCTCTTCGATCAACAGTGCTTCGCGGTTGCATACTTCGGCGCATAATCCGCAACCGTAACACAATGCTGGGTCAATGACCACAGCCTTCTCGCCCAGATCGATGGCGGGACATCCTGTGACCATCAGACAGAGTGAACACAGGTTGCAATTCTCCGGTAGGATCCGCAGGACCCTCTTTTGCTCGCCGCGCCGTTGCGCTTGAATCGCACATTCCTGCCTTGCCAGCACTACTTTAACCCCGGCCAAGGCCAGACAGTCTTGAATGGTTTTCGTGGTTTGATCGTTGTCAAACGGATCGACGATGAAGAAATGCTCCACTCCCAACGCTGGGACAATTTTGGCAATGTCCACCCGTTGACCGCCGGTGGGTTGAAAGGATGCACTTGTGCCCGGGTTGACTTGCATCCCAGTCATGCAGGTCCAACCATTGTCCATGATGATCAAGGTCAGCGGGACCTGATATTGGATGGCGTTGATCAATCCGGGGAGACCAGCGTGGAAGAAAGTTGAGTCCCCGATTGTGGCGATGACAGGCGTCTTCACGCCAGCATGGACATAACCTTGCGCCAGTCCCAGGCTTGCCCCCATGGAAATTTCCGTCCAGACAGTATCGAAGGGCGGGTTCATCCCCAAGATGGTGCATCCGATGTCCCCCGTCACGATCACCTCATCCTTCTTTAGCCTCGACTTCTTGATGGCTTGATTGATGGCCATGAACGTTCCCCGGTGCGGGCATCCGGCGCAAACAGTGATTGGCCGTTGAGCAGCTTGTTGTTCCGCTTCCACCTGGCTCAGGAAGAGATCCTGCGGCATGTTCAGGTCTAAAGCGGTCCGTAGTCCCTCGATCACGTGACGAAGTTCGTATTCACCCACACGGCTAAGGGGCTCTTCCAGCTTGCCGAAGATCTTGCCTTCAAATCCGACTTTGTGTGCCTCCACATAAACCGCACGTTCGAGGATCGGCTCCAGTTCCTCCAAAACCAGCACACGCTCACAATGGCGGAGAATGGTCCGTACTTCCTCGACCGGGAAGGGATTTGCCGCGATCACTTTGAGCACAGACGCGGTCCTCGGGTCAAAACCATAGCGGGCGGCGACTTCAAAAGCCTCTTCCAGGTAGGCGAAGGGCACTCCGTTGGTAATGATCCCAAGTCCGCCCGGCCTGTCAGCGAGCTGAAGCCGGTTCAATCCCATGACACCGATGATTCGATGCGTCTCCTCCAAACGACGGATCGAATCCCGATGCTGCGCCAGGCAGATAGCTGAGCCGGCCTTGGTATATTTAGCGATATCTTTCTCAACGAGGATTTCTCGTTGAAGTGGCGGCAGAGGCGGCTCGATCTCTGCAGCCGCGTAGGCGTGCGCAACGCTGGTAACCATACGAAAAAGGACCGGGATCCCTGCTTGCTCAGAAAGGTTAAAAGCGACTTGGATCAGGCTGTAGGCCTCGGTCACGGTACTAGGCTCCAGGATCGGTAAATCCGATAGGTATGCAAAGCCTCTTGAATCCTGCTCCGCCATGCCCGCGCTGGCGCCCGGATCGTCAGCCACATAGATCACCAATCCCCCTTTGCAGCCGGAGTAAGCCACGGAAATGACCGAATCGAAGGCGACATTCAGCCCGGACATCTTCATCGTACACAAAGCTCGCTGGCCTGCCCAAGAGGCGCCGGTGGCGATCTCAAAAGCTACCTTTTCATTGGTGCTCCATTCCACGTGGCGGTCGGGACCCAAGTCCATGCTCAACAGGTTGGTTATCGCCCCGGTGGAGGGCGTCCCCGGATAGCCAGTGAAGACCTTCACGCCAGCCCGCAATGCACCATAAACCAGCGCTTCGTTACCAGTAACAATTTTCACTACAATAAACCTCCGCTAGACAGTCAATGGTTCCGTTCGATTGGCAAGGGTAGGGAGGAACTGCGCTTTTCCAGGCTCCGCTACAATCTCGCCCTGCCAAAGGACACGCTGACCACGTTGAAACGACATCTCCGGCCAACCAAGCAGGGATCGCCCCTCGTAGAGGCTGTATTGGGCATTGGAATGCTGGTTCTCTGCTTGGATGGTGAAAGCGCGGGCCGGATCGAAGACCACCAGATCAGCGTCCGAACCGACTGCAATCGTGCCCTTCTGGGGAAAGAGTCCGAAGATGCGGGCGGGATTCTCACACAGGACCTGCACCAGACGCGCGATGCTGATCCGCCCTCGATTCACACCTCCATGGTAGACCAGCGGTAACAGCGTTTCGATCT
>CAYGXU010000026.1:23305-34575 GCA_964353875.1 uncultured Anaerolineaceae bacterium
ATCCGCCCTCGATTCACACCTCCATGGTAGACCAGCGGTAACAGCGTTTCGATCTGAGGAGAGCCGAAAGGTTGCTCCAAAAAATCTCCATGGACATCCTTTATCTTCGGTGCATGATCCGAGGCGACCACCTGCAGAGTGCCATCTGCTAATGCATCCCATAAAGCCTCTTGATCCTCCGCCGTTCGAATGGGCGGACCGATCTTGGCCAAGGCGCCCATATCGTCGAGGATCTCCTGGGTTAGCGTCAAGTATTGAGGGCAGGTCTCTGCATAGACCCGTTGATCCTCCGCTTGAGCCTGGCGGATATGTTTGAGCGCCCGCCCGGCCGTCATGTGGGCAATGTAAAGTGGACAGCCGGCCACTTCCGCCATGCGCAACGCCCGGAAAACTGCCTCTTCTTCTAGCGCCGCTGGACGTGTGAAATTAAAAAATTTGGCGGAGGCGTTCGGCCCTTTGAGATATTTATCCTCAAGATAATCGATCGCGCCGCCATTCTCGCAATGAACCAACGCCATACCCCCTAACTCAGCCAGCAGGTCCATCGCTTTCAATAGATGGTAGTCGTCCGTGTACCACCCTTGCTTGATGTAGGGCATGAAGAACTTAAATGTGCGCACGCCCATTTCAAACACCGAGGGGATTTCGGGGATCTGTTTTGGGGCTTCGAACAGTCCTCCGTGCAGTCCAAAATCCAATAGAGCATGGGAGAGGCCATCCTCGAGCATCTCTTCGACTTTTTCTCGCAAACTATCCCCCGTGCGCGCATAGGCATAGAAGAGGATCGTGGTCGTGCCGCCATAGGCGGCCACACGCGAACAATCCTGCACACTGTCCAAATAAACCGGATGGACATGTACGTCGATGATGCCAGGCAGGACAACCTTCCCGCTAACGTCGATCACTTCTTTTGCAGCTTGTGGGGGGAGACCTGCCTCGAGCGCAGCGACCTTTTCCCCTAAAATCCCAATGTCAAGCCGAAGCGTTCCAGAGCCGGTCACGACCGTCCCGCCCGTGATGAGTAAGTCAAATGGTTTCTGCATACCTCACTCAAAAGCTCCTGTTGTATGATACCTGATAGTCCCCTCTACTTTGAGGGATTTTTCTCAGATCGGGCGCGATCTATAGCCGCCAGCACCCTCTCGGCCGTTAAGGGCAGCTCGTAAATGCGGACTCCGATGGCATTGGCGACGGCATTGGCCACAGCCGGCGCTGCCGGTGTGAGCGCAGGTTCGCCAATTCCCTTGGCACCAAAAGGCCCTACGCCCGATCCAGACTCAAGAATGATGACCTTTGTGGGCGGAAAATCAATCGAGGTCGGAACCATGTACTCGGAAAGGGAGGGAGTCATGATCCGGCCCTGCTCGACAATAAAATCCTCCATGATGGCATAGCCCATGCCCTGATTGCTGCCACCAGCGATCTGCCCTTCCACAGCAGCCGGATTGATCGCTCGGCCTACATCATGACAGGCAACAGCCTTCAAGATATTGACCTCGCCCGTCTCTGTATCGACGGCAACCTCCACCGCTTGCGCGCCGAAGGTGAAGTCGGGAAAGACTTGTCCTTGCCCTGTTTCAGGATCGAGCCCATCGGTAAAGGGAGCCTTGAAAAGCGCCAGGTTAGAAAGTGGTAAGCCTTCCGTTGCACACATCGCGATCAGTTGAGGCAGTGGGAGGGATTGCGATGGATTCTTCTTATTGATAACTTTCCGCTCAGCTAAGTCCAAATCCTCCACGCTCTCCTCGAAGTGCTTGGATGCACGCTCAAGCATAGTTTTTCGCACAGTGTTGGCAGCGAGTTGGACTGCACTCCCAGACATGTATAACTGTCGTGTTGCTGTTGTGGTGCCTGCTAATGGCGTCATTGAGGAATCCGTGCTGTGGACGGTAATATCTGTCATTGGAACACCCAGGATTTCAGCGGTGATCTGTGCCAAACTATTAGTCTGCCCACCTCCATGATCGGGCACTCCACAACGAATCACCACAGTTCCATCCAACTCAATGCCGACCCATGCCTGGGAAGTATCATGCAGCCAAGTGATGCGACCATAGCTCTGGAGGTAGGAAGCGAAGCCCCAACCTACTCTCATGCTCCCTTGATCGGGTGTCTTCTCGCCCAAAGCCTCCAATGCGCGTGACGCACATTCTTCCAGCCAGACGGCGCCCTCAATGACTTGACCGGTCGCACTCGTATCTCCCGTCTTAAGATAATTGATGTGTCGTACTTTCAGAGGATCCAGATCCAAGGCCTTGGCTATTTCGTCCATCTGTTGCTCATAGGCAACACAAGCCTGGGGTCCACCGAAGCCGCGAAAGGCGCTGGTGAAGGGCTGATTGGTAGCAACAGCGACTCCATCTACTCTTAGGTGATCAATCCGGTAAGGACCGGGCGCCATGACGATGGCATAGAGCAAGACATATGGACTCAGGTATGGGTATGAACCGGAATCGGCGATCATCTTAATTTCAGCAGCCGTGATCCTGCCATCTTTGGTAACACCGGTGCGATGGGTGATGATGAAGGGATGCCGCTTGGAATGTGCCCGGAAGGATTCCTCCCGAGTGTAAACTAAGCGTACGGGACGTAAGGTGTGCTTAGCCAGGATTGCCAGGAAAATCTCGACTGTGATATCTTCCTTACCACCGAACCCTCCCCCTACCATGGTTCCTTGCACGCGAATCCTATTTTGAGGAACGCCAACAGCTCGGGCAATACTACGAAAGTGCTCAATAACCTGTGTGCAAACTCGGATGTTAATGATTCCCTTGTCATCCACCCAGGCAAGACCAGCCTCAGGCTCAAGATAGGCATGCTCAACAAAAGGCATGCGGAAGGTATTTTCAACAACAATATCCGCGGCAGCCATCCCGGCTACGACATCTCCTTTACGGATTTTCCAACGGGCAACAACATTATCAGGTGGATGAAGGATAGGGGCATCGGGCTTCAGGGCGTCTTGAGGGTCGAAGATGCCTGGGGTAGCCTCATATGCAATTTCAATCAACTCCATCGCTTGCTCTGCCAGTTCTGGATCCTCCGCGGCGATTAATGCGATGGGCTCTCCAACGAAGCGTACGCTTTCCGAAGCCAGTAGGGGTGCATCCGTGCCAGCGCGAATCTTCTGCCCCGTTTGTCCAGGGATGTCGGTGGTTAGTTTCGCTTCGGGAAGATCCTTGGCTGTCAACACGCAGATCACGCCGGGCAGCGAACGGGCTTTGCTCACATCGAGACGGACGATCTTGGCGGAGGGTTCACTGCTGCGCAATACCTTAGCATGCAGCATGTTCGGCATCGTGAAATCGCCTGCGTAGCTCGTGGCACCCACCGCCTTACCCAAGGCATCCACCCGACGCAGAGGCTTCCCAACTTGACGGAGTTCAGGTAATTGGACCGGAGGAAGAGGTTTGGCTTGATACCTCACTGCTGACCTCCTTCGCCTGTGTCCATTTTTGCATCAGTGGCCATCACCGCTGCCGCCTTTTGGACCGCACCGATGATCTGGCCATATCCGGTGCAACGACACAGATTCCCAGATAGGCCTCGCCGGATTTCTTCCTCGGAGGGGTGGGGATTGCGATCTAGTAGCGCCTTGGCAGCGATGATCATCCCCGGTGTACAATACCCACATTGAACCGCGCCGGTATCGGCAAAGGCTTCCTGGAGTGGGTGGGGCTGTTCAAGAGTGCCCAGACCCGCGTTGGTCACGATTTCCATTCCATCCGCTTGCCAGGCCAGGACCAAACAACTGTTAACCGCCTTGTCCTCCAGCAATACCGCGCATGCGCCGCAATCCCCTTTTTCACAGCCATTTTTCACATCGATATAGCCTAATTCGCGTAACGCTTGAAGCAGAGTTACATTGGGATTCAACGCAGTTTGGTGCGTGCGATTATTGACTATGAGTGTTATAACTTTTGGTTGCATTGCTCCTCTCCCCTCCTACAATTGGCTTGCCACATTAGCCAATAAACGGCGAACGATCACCTCCACCATCCGCCGTCGATACGCAGCTGAACCGCGAATATCATCGATAGGGCTGGCAGCTTCTGCACATAAACGCCCTGCCTCGGCAACGACCTCAGGCACGAGCCGCTCGCCTACCAGCATTTCCTCCGCCGCTTCGGCGCGAATAGGGCGGGGGGCGACGGCTCCCAGTGCGATGCGCGCCTTCTGACAGATCCTGCCCTCATTACACTCAACCATCACTGCTGCACTAATCACTGAACAGGCCGTCCCCTTGCGCAGCCCGATCTTCTTGAAACCGCCATGGCGCTTCCCCTGCGGAATGGGGCAGCGGATCGATACCAGCAATTCATCGGGTCGGCAAAGGGTCTCATTCACCCCCACCATAAAAGCATGCAGCGGTAAGTGGCGAATGCCCTTCTTGCTGGCGAGTAGAACATCGGCATCTAAGGCCAGTAGCGGGGGGGCAGTGTCCGCTGCGGGGGAGGCATCGACCAGATTCCCACCCACAGTCGCCCGGTTGCGCACGAGAGGATTGGCAAAGACGTGTGCAGCCTGCATGAGGGGCAAGGCGTGCTCACGGATCAGTGGATGCTCCAGGACTTTCGCCAGGGTGGTGGTGCTGCCGAGGAGAAGATGGTCATCCTCCTGGCGGATGCCATGCAACTCACCGATACGATTTAAATCCAACAATTTACGATAACGATGGCGGTCTTCGCGCATGTTCACAATCACATTGGTGCCGCCTGCGATCGGCGTCAGATCGGGCGCCATGTCGTCCAACATTGCCAATGCCTCGGGAAGGGTTTCAGGCATGAGAAGATCGAAATCCACCTGCATTATGGTCTCCCTTCAGTAAATCCTTTTTTCTTGACTTGGCTGATACTAGTTTATCGCAAATGGATCTAACCAATGAATGTCTTTCACCATTCATCGAGATAAGCTTATTTCGGCAATTTAGTATGTTTATTTACCAACTGAATTGCCCTCAACATAGTTCATCACCGCACGTACAATGCTGGTGTAACCTGTGCAGCGACAGCGATTGCCGCGCAAGTAATCACGGATATCCTCCTCGGTAGGGGAGGGGATCTCATCCAGGAGGCTTTGGGTGATCATCAAAATCCCCGGTGTGCAATAGCCGCATTGAAAGCCCTTATGCTTGATAAATGCTTCCTGAAGCGGATCAAGTTGTCCATCAGAAGCCTGTAATCCCTCCACCGTCTGGATATGATGACCATCTGCGGAAATCGCCAAGACGAGACAAGCGAGCGCCGGTACTCCATCGATGCGAACGGTGCAGGCGCCACACTCACCAATACCGCATCCGTATTTTGCCCCCGTGAGTTGCAAGCGCTCGCGGAGGACATTCAGAAGCAACTCGTTTGGCTCGACCCAAAGCTGATGTTTCTCTCCGTTGACAAGCAGTTCGATGAGATGCTTCTCCAAGGGCTTGATTCGAATCGTCCCCTGTATTTTTTCATTGTGATCAAGGTGGAACTTGATCGGACGAGATGCGGCTGCCGCAGGTTCTTGTTTCGATCGTTCCCAAGCCACCCGGAGGACATCATGAACCATCGCCTTCACCACTTCGCGACGATACCAGGCGCTTGAGCGGGTATCATCAATGGGAGCGATTTCCTGTGAAGCTACTTTTCCAGCCTCGAGCGCCAATTCGGGGCTGTAGGCCTTGCCGATCAGCGTTGCCTCCGCCCCTTTTGCGCGCATTACCGTGGGTGCAACGGATCCCAACGCCAAGCGGCAATCGACGATCTTCTCGCCCTCGCTTACCAGGACCGCTGCCACGCTCACCTTGGCCAGGTCGGCCTTCACACGCGAGATCTTGAGAAATGCGCTGCCAGTATTCGCCTTTGGAGGAGGAAGGATGATCGAGGTCAACAATTCATCCGGCCGCAAATCCGTCTTCCCCGGTCCCAGAAGGAATTCCTCCACCGAAACCACCCGTTCACCATCATGACTGAGGAGCTTCAGTTGAGCGTCAAAGGCCATCAGCGCTGGGACTGTGTCCGAGGCGGGAGACCCGTTACAGAGGTTTCCACCAATCGTGCCCATCATTTGGATTTGTGTCGAGCCAAAGGCGTCACAGGCATCAAATAGAGCTGAATAATGCGATTGAATATCGGTTTGGTTGCGACAGGCGCGGATCGAGGTACGCGCGCCAATAAGGGTTTGACCATCCCCGGTTGCAAAGCCTTCTAACTCCTCAAGCCTGCCAATGTTCCCCACGAAGGCCGGAGCCATTTTTTCCATCTTCATCTGGACGAGCAGATGAGTCCCGCCCGCCAACACTTGAGCGCGATCCCCATATTCCTTTAGGAGGGAAAGGGTCTCTGCCAAAGAAGAGGGTTCGAGATATTCGAATTCGTGCAGCAGGAGATGGCTATTTGTCATGGGATGTGGGTCGATCATTTTCTCGTTCATTTTGATGATTCCTCCTGCCTTAATGCCATCAGAATCTTTTCCGGTGTGATTGGCAGTTCGTAAAAGCGAATGCCAATGGCATTGTAGATGGCATTGGCGTAGGCAGCCGCCACTGGATTTGTGGCAGCTTCACCAACCCCTTTAGCGCCAAAAGGGCCGCTGGGTTCATAGCTATCCGCGAAGTAGGTATGGATATCCTCGATATCCGGCGACTCTCCTATGGCAGGGGTTTTAGCGTCAATCCAATAACCATACGAAGTGAGTTGACCATTGGTCGCCCATTCGTTGTTCTCGTACAAAGCATAGCCCATACCTTTCGCCAACCCGCCTTCCAATTGCCCGGCTACCATGTCAGGATTGATGACCGTGCCGCAATCACTTCCCATGGCGGCGCGCTTGGTGCGCACAACGCCCGTCCATATATCAATCTCCACCTCAACGAAGACACTGACATATGCCGGCGGGCAATTGACCGGTCGATAACTCTCCACAGCTGCAATAGTTTTCCAACTTTCGGTCCAGCATCGGGTGGCAATCTCGCGCAAGGTCATCCGACGCTCAGGGATGGCAGGCGCGTAGACAAGCCCTTGAGAAGATTCCTCATCCAATTCCAACGTCAATGCTTCCGGTTGGACATTGAGGTAGTGGGCTGCAGTTTCGAGCAATTCCTTCCTGACACTCTCCGCCGCCTTCAGTACAGCCCCGCCACCGGCATAAACCCCGCGTGTGGCATGCGTCACGCAATCGTAGACCGTGGAGCAAGTTTCTGCCGGCGCCAGGTTGACTTTCTCAAGCGGCACGCAGAGCGCCTCGGCGGCGATCTTCGCCAGGGCATCCAGGGTTCCCCCGCCATGATCCATGAGGGCCGTGACGACATCCACTGAGCCGTCCTGGTTGATCTTGACCATCGCTCCGGAGAAATCGATCACGTCTCCGGGCTGGGGGGCGCCTGCGCTGGAGGTGTGGAAACCACGCGCCAGGCCAATCCCACAGCGGTAACGGCCACTTTGGCTCCCCAACGCTGGACGTTTCTCCCAGCCGATGATCTCGGCGCCCTTGCGGAGTAGTTCAGGCACACCATCGCTGCGGACAATGGAACGAACCAGGGGCCCTTGTCCCCAAAAGGTGTCTCCCAAACCAATATAATTCTTAAGGCGCAACTCCAGGGGATCGATCCTCAGCTTCTCTGCCAACTCATCCATCAACGACTCGGCGGCAAAAGTGACCTGAGGGTTGCCGAAACCCTGCATGGCACAGGAAGGCGCTTTGTTCGTGTACACCGCAACGCCGTGATAGCGGATATTGGGAAGCCTATACAAGGATACAAGCCAACCGATGCATACGCCCAGGAAGGAGTAGGGCTGGATGTTGTGAGCGCCCACATCAACCGTGAGCCCCATCTCGGCTCCTAGCAATGTCCCATCTCCCTTCGCCGCCAATTTGAGGTCGATCTGAGCTCCGTATTTGGTGTGATCGTGCATGTCCTCTTCGCGCGTCAGGCTCAGCGTGACCGGGCGGTGTGCTTTGAGCGCCAGAGCAGCGCAGATGGGAATGACCGAGTTCATTTGGATACTTGATCCGAAAGTCCCGCCAACCGGGACGCGGATCACGTTGATCTTACTCAAGGGAATGTTGAAGATCTGGCCAAGAAGGATGCGCACATTGTGGATCGATTGGGTGGTTGGCCAGACGGTTAGCCCGCCATCGCTTTCCGGGCGACAAACGACCGATTTGGGTTCCATTTGGGCATGGTAAATTTTCGGCATGCGAAAAGTGCCCTCCACGATCAAATCCGCCTCTGCAAAGGCACGATCTACATCACCTTCCTCAATCTGGCGTGAACAGGCGATATTATTCTCGACCTGGATCTCCTTTTCCCCCCAGAAGATGGTATCGTAGATCGCTTCCGCTCCAGGCAGCATCGCATCAAACGGATCGAGCAATACCGGCAGGGGCTCATAGTCAACCCGGATTGCGCGTATCGCCTTTTCTGCCAGGGTCTCGTTCCCGGCCGCTGCCGCTGCCACTGCTTCTGCCATTCTGCGGACCTTGTCCGCCAGGACATAATGGTCTTTGTGCAAGACAGAAGGGATGGTGATGATGCGCTCATTGTAGCGAACATGGGGGATATCATCGAAGGTAAGGCACACCGCCCCCATGACTTCGGCTGCACTCACATCGATTTTTCGGATGCGAGCATGGGCATAAGGGCTGGAGAGGATGCGCCCATGAAGCATCCTGGGCAGGATGATATCCGGGGTATAGCGCTCCTGTCCGGTTACCCTGGCGACACTATCCTTGCGGGGGGCATTCTTCCCTAGCACATGATATTCGCGTTCACCCATAATCTGCTCCTGTGACCTCAAAACCAGATCGGTTTTTCTGATTGTGTACTGAGGAAATCGTCTGGTCTCCTTAATTAAAACCGAAAAGCGTACTCGCTTGACCCATTCTTGTAACTCCATGCACGAATTGTTCGTGCTTGCATACAATCTCAAAATTAACTTGTATTTAAATCTTTCCAGTTACCAAAGCGATGAGCGCCATGCGCAGATAGATGCCGTTCTTCACCTGTCGGAAATACGCAGCACCCGAGAGTTGATCGACATCGGTTGCGATCTCGTTCACGCGCGGCAGCGGATGCAGGACTGTTAGTTTAGGCTGAAGCCTCTCGATCATCTCGCGGGTTAGAATATAGGTCCCTTTGAGCCGTTCGTATTCGGACGGATCGTCGAAGCGTTCCTTTTGGATGCGAGTCATGTAGAGCGCATCCGCTTGCTTGAGGGCAGCTTCCAAGTTGGTGGTCTCCTCGACCTCAACGCCGTGCTCGCGCAACCGTGTCGTGATCTCGGGTGGCATCCTTAATTGCTCTGGGGAAACAAGGATGAGTTTACACTTATAATGCTTATACAACTCGACGCCGGCGTGGACCGTGCGACCATACTTCAGATCACCGCATAGGACGATGGTTTGGCCATCCAACTCGCCGCGTTCGGCGCGGATGGTGAATAAATCCAAGAGTGCCTGGGTGGGATGCTGCCCGGCGCCATCGCCGCCGTTGATCACCGGAGCTTCGGCCACTTCTGCTGCTTCCTTGGCAGAACCAATCTGGGGATGGCGCATGGCGATCACGTCCACGTACTGATCCACCGTACGGATGGTATCCGCCAGTGATTCGCCTTTAGCTGAGGAAGAGGCTCCAGCAGAAGCAAAACCAACCACATCACCGCCAAGGCGCTGCATGGCGGCCTCGAAAGAAAGCCGTGTGCGCGTGCTGGGTTCGAAGAACAGCGCCGCCAAGATATAACCTTTGAGGAGATCCAATTGTCGTTTCTTTTCTAACCGCTTACGCATGTCCTCGGTAACATCCAGGATGTGTTCGATCTCCTCAGGCGAGAATTGGGCTCCATCGAGGATGTCCATGCCTATGAAATTTGTCATAAAAGAAACCCTCCTTCGATTTCAGAATTCGCCAGGAATGGCAACCTCGCGGTTTGATAGTTTAAATTTTACGCTCGCCTTTGCGGAAATTTCATAGCGAGCTGTACGCAATAAATCAGATTATAGCCACGCGTGCCGGATGCACTTTGCGATGTTCCTCTAAGATCATCATTAAAGTCTCACAAACCGATTCTCTAGCTTAGGTGTTTGCTAATCTCAAGTAAAATTTCTTAACGAGATTACAGATTTGGTTCAACAAGACTCCTGCGATAGAGCCAGCAAACCAATTATGCCAATTGTACCCAACAAATCCGTTTTGTTCGTAGACCAGGGTGGCAATCTCTAAGGGACCGCGACCGATCTCTAGAGGAGCCAATGGATTCTATTCAGTGTTGACGAAGGAATTAAAGCAACGGGCGACTTGATTACAAAAATCCAAAAAAACTCCTTTAATGACTAGGAGCTAACGTATAAACGTGTAAAATTCGAGGTGCAATAAAGCAGCAAAACAATGATCGAGGGCTTTAACTACTTCTCTAAAGAAAGGTTCACTGCATGACCGATTGGAGGCATTGGTTACTGACTTCGGTGGCAGCTGAATATGCGCTCAACGGATTCGGGAACGTTGATATTGAACAAGTGGCTCAGGATGCCGGGATCAGCAAAGAGCATCTTTACACATACTTTGGCGACAAACGCGAGATTGCGCTGACACTCATCGACGAAATTGCTGAAACCCATAAGAGCAATATTCAAGGAAAGATCGAGCGGATCCAGAACGCGAGGGAACGTGCGACGCAATTTATCACAATCAGTTTTGAATTTGTGGAATGTAATCCTTCACTTGGGCAGGTGATTGTCCATGCCCTCTTCAGCACGAATGTTGCCCTTCGAGATCGCGTTTATGAGGCTTATGCTAAGGTCATTGCCCTGATCCTCCCCGAACTTGAGGAAATGGGCGTCATACCCAATCAAAGCTATGCCATTGCCTCCGACCTATCCACTATCCTCCTGTCCGTGATCTTCACCGGCGGTTGCCCGCAGTTGATGATGGAATACACCAGTTGGCTCGACCCCCAACGTGTGGCGTATTCCCTGCTGGAAGCTTTACGCAAACGATATGAAACGATCGATATCCAGGCGAGTTTCCTCTAATCCCCCGCATGCGTACATTGTTCGCGAGATGCATCGCTGCTATGTCTGAGCCAGCCTGTGCTCATGATCCTCAATCCTGACAGCCATCAACTGATTATGTTCTTGGTTTGTAACTGCTCAGCTCCTTCTGGCTATGCTGGCTTCATGCCTGACCGTATATCTTCTTTTTCCTTCCCTTCAGGTCGAGCTTTCCCTCCCACAACGATTAAACCTATCCCTCCCACGCCGGTTGAGTTTATCGAAACCAGCGTGGGCTTGAACCA
>CAYGXU010000027.1:0-24313 GCA_964353875.1 uncultured Anaerolineaceae bacterium
ACCTATTGACCCTTCCCGCTCAGGGCGATAGAATTATTGCATTGAGTTTACAGTTTCGGAGTTATCCATGCCTGTTTACGAATATACTTGCCTGGAATGCAATACGATCTTTGATGCGCTTCGACCTATGAAAGACTCGGACGCGCCAATCTCATGCAAATCTTGCTTGAGCAGGCACACCTCACGCAAGATTTCCACTTTTTATGCTCATAGCGATGGACGAAGCGTGGCCGGTTCTTCCAGCAGCTGTACTTCCTGCAGCGCCTCCTCTTGTGCAACCTGCGGCTCTAAATCATAAAACTCTGGCATTCATTCAGACTCTGCCTTAATCTGGCTCGAATTCCATTTTTGCTGCCAACTATGACTCCTCCGCTAAGATCATCACAAAGCACAGACTGTGACCGTTAGGATAACATACGGTGAAGTGGATGTATTTTAAGCGAAATGAAATACTGACACCCTTTCATCAACATGACACCCTATCAACATGTCAGATGCAGGGCGGCAAATACGCGCACTTCTCGGGAGAGGCGATTGTAGCTGTCACAGGCTTCCGCTGTTGAAAGAATGAGTACCCTGATGCCAACTCGCTCCAATTCAAGACGCGTTTCGCTTAACACACTCATTCTACTGGAAGTACCCTGCCCCACTACCAGTACCTGAGGCGGATCATCCAGGACAGGAGCCAAATCCTCAACCCCCAAGGAATGACCTTTCTTACGCCACCAATCCTCAATCACTCGGTCTTCAAGAATAAGCACATCTTTGCGATAGACTTTACCATCGATTACAATCTCGCCAAAATAATAGGATTCGATCCTGGGTGGACTCATTTCTTATCACCCCCCATAGCTCATGCGAGTATCAAATCCTGTGAATGAATTCGTTGCAGCCTCCCAATGCGTTTCCACGTGATTCACACGTGCTGAACGTGGACCTTCATGGCACCAATCCACCATCTGTTGCACTGCTGATTCCTCTCCCTCAAACACAGCTTCCACCCGCCCATCGATCAGGTTCTGCACCCAGCCCTTCACACCCAGTATATTGGCCTGCTGTCGGGTGTAGTAACGAAAATTAACCCCCTGGACAATACCGGAGATGAAAACATGCGCGCGTTTCAAGTCTTTCTCAGTCATGGTTCACCTCTCTGATTACGAATATACCTCATTTTGGCGCAACTTCTACGCGTGATCGGAATCATCCCGCACCCCGGTCCTGAGGTCGATGTGCCTGGCAGAAACAAACACCCCGGCGGCCATTTCTGCCGGGGTGGAGAAATCGCAATCAAACTTCTGTTACGGTAACCAGGAAAGCAAGCCGGCCTGTCCCGCGAATTGAAGCAAGGGCCCAGGCAAGAGGCCCAATAAAATAGTCCCCACGGCAGTCACCCAAATGGTGGCATCCAGCCAACTCTCCGAATGGACTTGGGGGTCGCCGGATCGCATATACATCACAATCACCACTCTCAAATAGTAGTAGGCCGAGATCAGCGACGTGACCACACCGATGATCGCCAGCCAGATCAAGTTGGCATCGATCACTGCCCGAAAGAGGTAGAACTTCCCCATAAATCCTGCTGTGGGGGGGACGCCGGTGAGGGAAAACATGAAGATCGCCATGGCCAATGCCAGACCAGGATTGCGTTGTCCGAGCCCGGCGTAATCCTCGATGTTCAATCCCTTCCCCTCTGCCCTTTCCAAGGCGAGCACCACGCCCCAGGCTCCTAAATTAGTCACGGCATAGGCAAGCACGTAAAATAAGACCGCACTGACGGCGCCTGGCGCAACTCGCTCATCTGCTGCAGCCGGGAGAGCCATGAGGATATATCCGGCGTGGGCGATACTCGAGTAGGCCAACATACGCTTGATGTTCGATTGGGCGATGGCAGCGATGTTTCCCCATGTCATCGTCACAGCAGCCACCCAGATCGCAAGGATCGCCCAAGAGGGAGCCAGGTCGGGAAAGGCGGTGATGAATATACGCAGTAATGCAGCAAAACCACCGACCTTCGCACCTACCGACATGAAGGCGGTCACGGATGTGGGCGCACCCTGATAGACATCCGGCGTCCACATGTGGAAGGGCGCCACAGCAACCTTAAAACCCAATCCCACCAGGATCAGTCCTGCTCCGACCAGAAGAAGGGCTGAGTTCGCGGATCCTGCCCGACTCGCAATAATGATGGCTTCTAATTGTGTGGACTGAGTCGCTCCATAAACCAAAGCGATGCCATAGACCAGAAAGCTTGAAGCAAAGGCGCCCAGTAGGAAATATTTCATCGCCGCTTCTTCAGATTCCGCTTCCGGTCGGGCAAATCCAGCCAGAATATAGAGTGGAATAGAGAGCATCTCTACGGCCAAGAAGACGACGATTAGATCACCAGCCAAAGCCATCAAGATCATGCCGCCGATACTGAAGAGTAGAAGCGTATAATACTCCCCTCGATCGATCTGCCTCCTGCGGATGTAATCATAGGCCTGAGCAATCCCGATCACCCCTACTGCCAGAAAGATCACCTGCAGGAAGGACGAAAAGCCATCCTGCACAATCATCCCATAAAAGACTTGGCGCGTCTGACCAAAGTCAATCAGAACCACCACCAAAGCAGCAATCAATCCAACCGCTGCCAGAACGGCTGTGATCCCTTTCCGATCGCGAGGGATGAAAAGATCGATTAGCAGCAGGACACAAGCCCAACCAACGACAATGATAAACGGGAGCAAGGGGTAAAGATCAGTTGCGCGCATCGCTTATCGCACCGCCATCACCGCTGTATGCAATACGGCTACAAGCTTCTCCACTGAAGGTGCCATGAGGGAGAAGAACGGTTTCGGATAAAGACCGATCCAAAAGATGAAAACCAGGATGGGCAACAAGGTCAGGATTTCACGGGCATGGAGATCCTTAAGGGTCCGATTCTCCTCCTTATCGAGAGGACCGAGGAACAATTTCTGGAACATAAAGAGCATGTAGATCGCTGCCAGGATCACGCCCAGCGCCGCAAAGCCAGCGAACCATGGCGACCCTATCGCCTCTGAACCGAACGAACCTAAAAGGATGGTGAATTCGCCGACAAATCCATTCAAGCCTGGCAGCCCCATCGAAGAGAGCGTCACGATCAGGGTGATCGCGCCGTAAACGGGCATGACCTTCCAGATGCCACCAAAGGCGTCCATTTCGCGCGTGTGCCGTCGCTCATAAATCATTCCCACGATGAGGAACAACGCTCCAGTGCTTAAACCATGATTGACCATTTGTAGGATAGCGCCCTGAATGCCTTGAGGATTCAAAGCGAAGAGTCCCAGTATAACGAACCCCAGGTGGCTGACAGAGGAGTAGGCCACCAGTTTCTTCACATCCTTTTGAGCATAGGAAACCGCGGCGCCATAGATGATACCAATTACTGCCAACAAAGCCATCCAGGGGGCAAAGCGAACTGAAGCCTCGGGGAAAAGCGGCAGGTTGAAGCGTAGAAAACCGTAGGTACCCATCTTCAAAAGAACGCCCGCCAGGATCACTGAACCTGCTGTCGGGGCTTCTACATGCGCATCGGGCAGCCAGGAGTGTAATGGCCACATAGGAACTTTAATTGCGAAAGCCGCGGCAAATGCCAGGAACAACCATACTTGGATATTGGCCGGGATGTTATTCTGGCTAATTAGTTCCGGCAACGAGAAGGTTCCACTTTGTAAGCCCAACCAAATAATGGCCAACAACATAAGGATGGACCCTGCCATGGTGTAGAGAAAGAACTTGATCGCAGCGTACATCCTGCTCGGACCACCCCAGATCCCAATCAAGAAGTACATCGGGATGAGGGTGAATTCCCAGAAGATATAGAAAAGGAACAGATCCATCGCCAGGAAGACCCCCACCATCCCCACTTCCAAAAGCAGGAAGAAAGCCATAAACTCCTTTACACGTTCTTCAACCGCGGACCAGGTGGAGAGGATCGAAATGGGTGTCAGGAATGTGGTGAGCAGGACGAGTAAGAGATTCAGCCCATCCACGCCCATATGGTATTCTATCGTCCAATCAGCAATCCGAATCCAAGGTCTTTGCACCACCAATTGCAGATCCGCGTTCGATGGATCATAGCTGGTGGAGGTGAGGATTAACAACGACAGGACGAAAGTTATGCTGGAGGCGATCAATGCCGTCCAACGGATGGCATTCTGCCGCTCCTTGGGCAAAATTAAAACCACAATGAGACCTACGATCGGAAAAAATGTGACAAGGGTCAGGATTATCGAGTCCATAGCCATTCCCCAAAGAGGATTATCGGATTAAGAGATAACTGATGACAAGCAGCAACCCGACAAACAAAGACAGCGCATAATTCCTCACGTAACCCGATTGTACTGTGCGCAAGCGAGCAGCTGCTCCTTTTACAAGTCTGGCCAGGCCATTCGCTGCCCCGTCGATCACCGGCAGATCGAATCCCATCGCCAACCAATGGGTCAAACCACGGAAACCGCGTACCAGGACAGAATCATGGAACCAGTCATGCCAAAAGCGCCAATCGATGACCTCAGCCAAGAAAGTTGCTAAAGCGACATAGGGACGCACGACAATAAAATGATAAAACTCATCCACCCACCATTTATTGTTCATCCCGACAAAAATTGGCCCGAGGATACGTCGTAATGGATCGGGTCGGTCCTTCTCAAACTGGCGGCGACCATACACCGACCAGGCCAATGCAATTGCGATCAGCGCAAGAACTGTGGATAGTCCGGCGACAAATAAACTAAATTCCCCGGCATGGACATGTGCCAGGGTATGCTTAAGCCAATCTGTCAGAGAATGAATCGAGGGTAAGTTCAATGCCCCGCCGAATATTGATAGGGCAGCCAATCCCACCAGCGGCAAGGTGATGATCGGCGGATTCTCCCTGGCATGCTCGGCCGCATCGGTTCGAGGCTTCCCAAAGAAAACCATCAGGATCTGACGCCCCATATAAAATGCGGTGAAAAGAGCTGCCACTGTCAGCAGGATATAAACTGTGGTGTTCTGCAAGCTCGCATCAGCCAGAATCTCATCCTTGGAGAAGAAACCCGCTAGAGGCGGTATGCCTGCCAATGTAAGACCGCCCACAAGATAGACCCAAAATGTAGTCGGCATCTTGGAGCGCAACCCGCCCATGTTGCGCATATCATTGGGATCGAATTCGTGATGTCCTTCCCCATGCTGGCCTGCATGGTGTAGGCCATGCTCCACCCCTTGAATGACCGAGCCCGCCGACAGGAAAAGCAAAGCTTTAAAAAAAGCGTGGGTAACAAGATGGAACATCGCTGCAGCATAGGCGCCAATTCCGGCAGCCGCAACCATGAAACCCAACTGACTGATCGTGGAGTAAGCCAGCACCCGTTTGATGTCAAATTGCCCTACAGCAATTGTCGCTGCGAAAAAGGCTGTCGCAGCGCCAACAATGGCAACTAAATTGGATGACACCGGAGCAAGGCTGAAAAGCACATGATTTCGCACGATGAGATAAATCCCCGCGGTGACCATCGTTGCCGCATGAATCAACGCCGAAACGGGCGTCGGACCAGCCATGGCATCCGGAAGCCAAACAAATAGGGGCAACTGGGCTGATTTCCCGGCCACGCCCAGCAAAAGGAATAGGGTAATGGCTGTGATCATCCCCGGAGTGGCGACGTTGCCTTGCTCCGCCAGATGAAATACTTTGTCAAATTGCAGGCTGCCAAAGGTCCAAAAAGTGAGAAACATGGCAATTAGAAAACCAAAATCGCCGATTCGATTGGTGATGAACGCTTTTTTTCCGGCGATAGCATTGCCTATACCATCTTTGCCTTTCTCATACCAGAAACCGATCAAGAGGTACGAGCAAAGTCCAACCCCCTCCCATCCGACGAACATCATCAGGAAATTGTCGGCTGTGACGAGCACCATCATCATGGCCACGAACAAATTGAAGAAAACGAAGAAACGAGTATACCGACCCGGATCGCCCTGAAAACGCACATCCTCATGCATGTAACCGATGGCATAGATGTGGATTAAGGTGCTCACTCCGCTCACCATGAGCATCATCGTAACAGAAAGGCTATCGACTCTCAACGCCCAAGGGATCTCCAGCGATTCGATGCTGATCCAATCCGCCACCATTACGCGGGTGCCTTCCGGTTCGGATTGGAGCGCAACGAATTGTAAGACTGCGACAAGAAAAGCGAGACCGATGGCCGAACTGGCAACCAGTCCAACCCAGCGCTCCCCTAACTTGCGACCCATGACCATGTTGAGCAATAAGCCTAGTACTGGTAAGGCGATAATCAGAGGCGCCAGGGAGAAAATTTCACCGGTCTGTATCACTTCACTCAAATTCATCCACGCCCTCCGTGGTGCAGCATCAGCCTTTCAAGCTGCTGACTTCATCTATATCGATGCTATGTTTTACACGAAAGATGGTGACGATCAGTGCCAAACCCACGGCCACCTCAGCCGCAGCAACTGCAATAATGAAAAAGACCGTCACTTGCCCAAGCAAATCTTCAAATGCCCGGGCAAAGGAGATAAAGGCAAGGTTGGCCGAGTTGAGCATTAGCTCCACCGACATGAAAATGACGATGGTGTTCCTGCGTATAAGGACACCCAATGCTCCCAAACAAAACATCACCACGGAGAGAGTTAATAGATAACTCACTGGGACGCTCATCGGCTCTCCTTCCGTTCATTGCGGGTAAGGACGATCGCTCCCACCATCGCAATAAGCAGCAAAATCGAGGTTACCTCGAATGGGACTAAATAACGATCAAAAAGAAGGGTGCCGATCGAGGTTGGGCTCCCAAAGCCTTCGGGCACTGATTTAAATCCCTCGAGCAGGTCGCGCTGGCGACTGAAGAGGATATAGGCGAATTCCAGGATCAGCAGGCCGGCCAACAAGACAGCCAGCGGCGGCTGCCACTGCAGGCTTCTACCTTTTCCAGCTTGCTCCGCTCCTAGCAGCATAATCACGAAGAGGAACAAGACCATGATTGCACCCGCATAGACGGTCACCTGCACCATCGCAATGAAGGCCGCATTCAACAGCAAGTAGATCACTGCAATAGTGACGAAATTTAATACCAGGAACATCGCTGAATAGATGGCATTTTTACTGAGCAGCATACTCACTGCAGATACGATCGCGATGGTCGCCAGGATAAAAAAGATGATCAGATCTCGTGTCATATAGGCATCCAATTGGAAGATCGATAGTCAACTCTTGGGTTTATCATTCAAGAAATCTATGGCTTCTTCCCACTTCTCTCCGTTATCTCATTTTTACGTTTTATTCTTTACTTTTTTCCTTTTACGATGACTGCCATTATCTGATCGCCATTCTTAATGACTGATTCTCCCCTATGCAGATACTGGAGAACCCGGATCTCTACTTGGGATTCCCCATCTCTGGGATGGAACGACGGAAGATTCCTGGTTCGACTCGCCTCGGCGTTGGCTCTCCTCCGGGAGGGACGGATTCCAAAAGCATCTCTTTCACGTACAGGGCTTCCTGACGATGTAACATTGAAAGCTCATAATGATGCCCGAGCACAATCGCTTCGGTCGGACAGGCATCCTCGCAAAAGCCGCAAAAGATACATCTTAACATGTTGATCTCATAGGTGCTGGCGTAACGTTCCCCGGGAGAATAGCGTTCCTCATCTGTATTCTCAGATGCTTCTACAAAGATTGCATCCGCCGGACAGGCTGCCGCGCATAACGCACACCCAATGCATTTCTCAAGACCATTATCATAGCGCTTGAGGTAATGGCGCCCTTTATACCTCTCGCGTACAGGTCGTTTAACCTCCGGATATTGATATGTTACCGGAGTTTCGAACATGCTTCGAAATGTTGTCCACAATCCCTTAAGCAAACCAGTGACCATCCCTAGCCTCCCATAAAAACCACAAGAATTGCTGTGACGATCACATTCAAGAGGGCGATCGGCAAGAGACCTTTCCAGCTAAAGATCATGAGTCGATCGTAGCGGATGCGGGGTAATGTTGCTCGCAGCCATACCAACAAGAAAAGCATCAGGACCACCTTAATGGAGAGGTAAATCGGGCCCAGCCATGGGAAGCGATCGAGGAAGGGCCCCAAATAGCCACCAAGAAATAGGGTTGAGGCGATGAAGCTGACCACGATCATTTTGTCGTACTCGGCCATGAAGAAAAGCGCAAATTTCATCCCCGAGTATTCCGCGTGATATCCTGCTGTCAATTCCTGTTCAGCCTCAGGCATGTCAAACGGCGCGCGATTGACCTCCGCAATCGATCCGATTAAGAACAAGAGAAAACCAACTGGTTGAAGGAGGATAAACCATATCGTCCTTTGCGATTCAACGATGTCCCTCAAACTCATAGAATTGGCCAAAAGAATAGGCCCAATAAAGGCTAAAGCTAAAACCAATTCATAACTCACCATTTGTGCAGCGGCGCGTAAGCCGCCAATGAGGGCATACTTGTTATTGGACGACCATCCTGCCAAGGCGATGCCATAAACAGCGATGGAAGCGACCGCCATGATGTACAAAACACCCACATTCACATTGCTTGCCAATCCCAGTTCAATTGTCCGTCCAAAGAGGGTGATGTCAGGTCCAAAGGGGATGACCGCTAAAAGGATCAATGCCGGAATCACCGTGATCACAGGTGCCAGGATGTAGACTAGTTTATCCGCTTGATCGGGAATAAATTCTTCTTTGAAGATCAATTTAATTCCATCTGCGACAGGCTGGAAAATACCCCATGGACCTGCCCGGTTGGGTCCGATACGCACCTGGATGCGTGCAAGAACTCGACGCTCAAAGAGCGTGAGATATGCGAAACCGGTTAAAAGCCCAACCAGAATCACTAAGGATTTAATCACCCATTCTAACAGCAACGCAATATCCATAGGTCTCCCAGTCATTTCACAGGCTTGATCACCGCAGAAACGGGCGATTGCAGGGGCATACCCGTGCTACGTGGCACAAGTGCAGCTCCAACGGGTACCTCTTCTCGAATCTCAACGGGCAGACGCAATTGACCGCCATCCCAATGGATATCGATTTCAGCACTTTCGTCTATCTCCAACCTGAGCGCATCTTCCGGGCTAACCGCCAGGGTCAATCTCTCCATTCGATTGGCAAGCACTTGGGAAGGGACAATCGTCGCTCCTCGGTTATAAAGCCGCGTGATAGGTACGACGAAAATGCCGTCTTTTCTTGGCTTTTCCTTCGGAAAGACCATCCCTACTTCGAAGGCATCGCCGGCTTCTGTCGAGGGGACAAGTCGAACACCCAGCCCTTGACTATTCTTATAAGACGTCCCACCGAAGTATAAATCCTCATGACCCACAGGCGGCCACTGTGTTTTTACCTGCGCAAGAGCCGAATAGCTACATCGAGCGTATTCCGGGATGTGCTCCCCGATTTGGCGCATCACTGCAGCAGCCGATGAACCTCGTAATTCGATGCTCAACTCCTGGCCAAGCCGAGCGAGGATCTGCCAATCTGGCAATGATTCCCCACAAGCCTTCACCCCTTGAAAGAAACGTTGTACGACTCGTTCACCACTGGTATAACTGCCATCTCGCTCAACAAATGATTGAGCCGGGAAGACAACATCTGCACGCTCGGCTGTAGTTGTGAGGAATAATTCTTGAACAACAAGGAAAGCATCCTTGGGGAGTGCCTTGACCAGCTCTGGGTCATCTCCAAATGGATCTGCTGCCAAGATATGGAGACCTGAGCACGCCTTGATGATATCCCTAAGGTTTGTATCAGGGAGTCTGAGACCCATATCCCAGGCGCCTTGATCGTTGTTGTGAGGCCAAACCGCGATCAAACCATTGTTCGCTTTTCCAACATGATCGCTGGACACCAATAAATTTGCACAGGCTTTCGACAGTATTTCCGTATCCTCAAAATCAAGCCCTTCCGCACCGTAAAAAATCACTGCATTCTTCGCTTCCTTAAACGCTTTCCCGGCCTGGGCTAATTCAGCTTTCCGGCCAAATTGGGCCAGGGCGGGATCCTCCTTCACGGCATGCAGAATACCCAGCACAGTGTGGATCGCTTCGCCATAATGATAACGCAGCGAATAAGCTGCATACTTGTCCAGGCGAGTCTTACGCCCGTTGGCGACAATCAACGTGGCACCGCGATCGGCAGCACGCTTGACGCGCATCCACCAGATTGGCGCTTCCTCATGCAGATCACATGCGACGACCAGGATCGCATCGCCTTTTCCCATTTTGCCCAGATCGGTATCCGAACCGACACCGACATTCTGAATTAAATCACCACCCGCCATGAACCCATGCAGGTATGCTTTCCCACTGAGCCCTTCCATTAACCCACGGAAATTGAAGAAATCTTCATTGGAAACCCTCCCACCGGCGATCCCGATCACTCCGGATCCGGCCGCTTGCAGCCCCCTCGCAGCTGCCGCAAGAGCAGCCTCCCAACTGGTTTCCTCCAGTTTTCCATCTTTTCGAATTAAGGGCTTTCGCAACCGATTTTCATGACCTGCGAATGCATGGGCAAAACGACCTTTATCGCAAATCCAGATTTCATTCACGCTTTCATTCTGGCGAGGCATCACACGTTTCACAACTTCAGCCCCATCCGACTTTGCCTCACGCCGGACATTCAACATGATATTGCACCCTACAGCACAATGCGGACAGATGGAGGCGGCAGCATTTAACTCCCATGGTCTTGCACCAAAACGGAAATCGGCTGTTGTCAATGCTCCCACTGGACAAATATCGGTGGTGTTCCCGGAGAAATAGGAGTTAAAAATGGGTTCGGAAAAGCTGACAATCTGTAATCGACGTCCACGCTGTGAGAATTCGATCACAGGATCATCGACGATCTCATCTTGAAATCGAATGCAGCGACCACATTGAATACACCGCTCTTGATCTAGGAAGATCAAATCACCCAGAGGGATAACCTTGCCCAGATGCATTTTTTCCTCAAAGAGGAATCGGTTCTCTCCTGGTCCATGCTTGATGGTTTGATTTTGTAAGGGGCATTCCCCGCCCTTGTCACAGACCGGGCAATCCAATGGATGGCTTGTGAGTAGGAACTCGATGATTTGCCTGCGACCCTCGATCGCCTTTTGGGAATTAACCCTGACGACCCATCCATCCTCTGCTTGGGTAGTGCAGGCAGTTTCGAGTTTCGGACCGAATTGGATCACCGCTTGCCCATGCTCATCTTGAATTACCTTACCGGTTGAGCGATCGCGTGCAGGCCGCCCGATCTCCACCAGGCACATTCGACACATCCCAGCTGGCTTCAGCTTGGGGTGATAGCAAAATACCGGGATTTCGATCCCAACTTTCTTAGCAGCATCTACCAAGAGTGTCCCTTTGGGGACCATGACTCCAACGCCATCGATTGTGAGAGCAATATGTGTTTCGCTCATCGGCCATCCTTGATACGGGCGTCGAAATCTTTCCCAAAATGGCGTATCCCAGAAACAGGCGCCATGATGGAGAATTCACCCAGCGCACACAGACATTTTCCCTCAATCCCATTGGCTACAGAATCGAGCAGAGGTAGATCCTCCTTCCTGGCTGCTCCATGTTCAATTCGGTTGAGGATTTGAAGCATCCAATAAGTCCCCTCACGACAAGGTGTACATTTGCCGCACGATTCGTGCTTAAAGAAACTCGTTGTCTTATGGATAACCCAGGAGATATCGACTGTCTCATCCATTATGATCAACGATGCTGAGCCCAATTGTGAGCCAACTTTTGCAACCGACTCATAATCCATGGGCGTATCAAGCACTTCCTCGGTAGCTGGCAAGATCGGCGCTGATGCCCCTGCTGGCAGAATGGCTTTGATCCTTTTTCCGCCCGGTATGCCGCCACCATGCTGAAAGATTAATTCACGGAAGGTTGTGCCTAAGGGTAACTCATAATTCCCGGGATTCACCACATGACCCGATAGGCAAAAAACTTTTGGTCCGGAGCTTTTCTCGGTACCGATGGATCGATACCAATCTGCACCGCGTTGAAGAATTGGAGGGAGATTGGTCAATGTTTCGACATTATTGACCACAGTTGGTTTGGCATACAAGCCTTCTGCCGCAGGGAAAGGCGGGCGCAGCCGCGGCTGCCCCAGTTTGCCTTCCAGGGATTCAAGCAGTGCCGTTTCCTCGCCACAGATATAAGCTCCAGCTCCCAGATGGACAACTATTCGTAAGTTATAATCTGTCCCAAAAAGTCTCTCACCAAGCAACTGTTTGTTTTCAAGCGCTTCGATTTTCTTTTCAAGCATGTGAGCCAGGTCCCAAAACTCGCCGCGGCAATAGACATAAGCCGTTTGAGCCTGGGAAGCATAGCTGCAAATCGCGACACCTTCCAGGAATTGGAACGGATTTCGCTCTAATATCTCACGATCTTTAAAAGTACCTGGCTCAGACTCGTCGGCGTTAGCGACAACATAGCGGGGGTATACCCCTGGCGTGAGAAAGCTCCACTTCACTCCGGTGGGGAAACCCGCTCCGCCACGCCCGCGTAAGCCTGATTGCTTGACAATGTTGATGACGTCTTCTGGCGATTTCCGAGTCACTGCCTCTTTAAAAGCTTTATAACCGTCATGAGCGAGATACACATCAAGTTCATGAATATTGGGGATGTCATGATGTCGTAAAAGGATGTGCTCACTCATTCTCCGACCTTTGACGTAGCTCTTCGACCAATTTGAGCGTTCCCTCGATGGTCATATTTTCGTAATAATGAATCCCTTCCGGTTCTTGCAATTGGAACATCGGTGCTTTATTACAAGCGGCCAGGCACATCACCGTCTCCACAGTAATGAGCCCATCCTCTGTGGTTTCCCCAGGGTGTATGCCCAAGGCTTCACAAAGTTTCTGAGCGAATACTTCCGATCCGCGCAACGCACAAGGCAGGTCTGTGCATATTTGAATCCGGTATTTCCCCTCTGGCTTGTCATAATAAAGCGTGTAAAAACCGATCAACGATCCCACCTCAGTAGGATCCAACTCCAGGAGGTCAGCAATTTCCTTCATTGCCTCTTGTGGGATGTGTCCATATTCCTTTTGAGCCAGGTAGAGCAAGGACATGACTGCCGACCGTTTATGCTCCGGAGGGTATTTCTTTAAGATCGAAGCAATTTCTTCAGCGTACTTATCTGCGAGCAAGGGTCTTCTCCTATGCGAAAACAGTAAGGACTTTTCTTATTGCAGGTTTAGCGATCAAAGCCCACTTCTATGGCTGTTATTCAAGCAACTCCCAGTAATAATATCGCTGCGCGCGCTCACCGATCCACATCGCCCAATACCGTATCCAGGCTGCTGATGATGGCCACCAGATCCGCAACCAAATGCCCGGGGGTAATTCGTGACATCACCTGAAGATTGGCGAAACTTGGTGTTCGGAAGTGAACTCGATATGGCTTAGGACTGCCATCCCCCACGAGATAACAACCAAGAATCCCGCGCGGGGATTCCACCGGCATATAAACTTCTCCCTTCGGTGCATGGAAACCTTCGGTCCACAGCTTAAAATGATGGATTACGGCTTCCATGCTATGCCCCAATTCCGAGCGTGGCGGGGGCACGAATTTGCGATTATTGCTTCGGAAGGGTCCCTTAGGTAACTTCTTCAAAGCTTGCTCAATAATCCTGAGAGACTGATGCATCTCCTGAACGCGCACGATGTAACGATCAAAGGTGTCGCCGGCTGAACCTAATGGGATCTCGAAATCAAACTGCTCATATCCGCTATACGGTTGAGCTTTGCGCAGATCGAGCGCCACACCCGAAGCTCTTAAGGGTGGTCCAGTCACTCCCCAACTAAGAGCCTTCTCAGCCGGGATCACTCCGATCCCCTTTGTTCGGTCGAGGTAGAGCGGATTATTGGTCAATAAATCTTCGTATTGCTGGATTCGCTTTGGAAATGTATCCAGAACATGTTGGACGGCCTCTATAAAACCCTCGGGGAGATCGCGCCATAACCCTCCCGGGCGGAAGTAAGAGGTCATCATCCGCTGACCGGAACACATTTCGAATATATCGAGGATGATCTCGCGTTCCCGAAAGCAATAAAGGAAGACGGACATCGCAGCCAAGTCGAGGGCATGTGTACCCAAGAAGACCAGGTGAGAGGCGATGCGTTGCAACTCGGTCATCAGCACACGTACTACTTGTGCGCGCGGTGGGACGTCCAGATCCACCAGCTTTTCGACCGCAAGGCAGTAACACAAGTTGTTTCCCAGGTTATTGAGATAGTCCATGCGGTCGGTCATGACCAGGGCTTTTTCAAAGGATTTGGCTTCCATGTTCTTTTCAATACCCGTATGCAAGAAGCCAATATCAGGAATACAATTGATGATCTTCTCGCCATCCAATTCCAAGAGTAGCCTTAAAACCCCATGTGTACTTGGATGTTGAGGTCCCAAGTTGAGCACCATCGTGTCGCCTGCCAAGGCGCGTTCAGAGACCAGGTGTTTTAGTTCATTGACGGTCAGTTCTTTCTCAACTTGATCCATCGTTTTCCCTTAGCCTTGTCAGAGAGGCATCATTCATGCGCGTAGTTTTTGCGACGATCAATCTCATCAAAGTTGAAGCTAAATTGCACTTCTTCATAACCCAAGGGATAATCCTTGCGCAGGGGATGCCCTTCCCAATCTTGTGCCATGAGAATTCGTCGTAGATCCGAATGTCCCTCGAAGAAAATACCGAACATGTCGTAGATCTCGCGTTCGTGCCAATTGGCATTCGGGTAGATCGCCTCGATCGTGCTTATCCTCGGATCATCGCCCGGGAGTCTCACACGCAATCCAAGGAAGACATTTTTCACTACACTATAAAGTTGATAAACCACAGTAAAACGAGGTTCCTTCGGCCAATGATCCACGGCTGTCAAAACAGCAAGAAAATTAAAAGAAAAATTGGGATCATCCCTCAAGAATGTGCAAACAGGCACGAGTTGATCGCGTTCCACAACCAAGATTGTCTCGCTTCGAAAAGGCTCCTCCAGTTGAATGGCATGACCAAAGCGTGCATCAAGCACTTTTATGAGGTCTTCAAGAACTTGCATGGCTTCGTTTCCTCTATCAGAGTTATCCGCTAGTTTATCTTGCACTGGTTGATGGTATGCCTGAACTCACGCCCATTCCCCGAGTTTTTCACCTTTTATTTTTTCATGGAGGGTGATGATCCCGTGGATCAAACCTTCTGGCCGTGGCGGACAACCAGCAATATACACATCCACTGGCAGCACTTCATCTACACCGGGGACGATGGCATAATTATTAAAGACGCCTCCACAAGAGCAACAATCCCCCATAGCAACGACCCATTTGGGATCCGGCATTTGATCATACAAACGACGCAGTACAGGTGTCATTTTCCTCGACACTCGCCCTGCGATGATCAACAAATCACTCTGGCGTGGGCTAGGACGCATCAGCTCCATGCCAAAACGGCTTAGATCATAATCGGAAGCTTGAGCTGCCATCATTTCGATCGCACAACAGGCAAGGCCAGAAAGTAACGGCCACATCGCCCGAGTACGACTCCAATTGACGGCTTGTTCCAGTGTGGTTGTGACAAACCCCAACTGGCCTAATTTCTGCTCTATTCCCACTCCAGGGCTCCTTTCTTCCAAGCATAAACATATCCAATCAGTAAGATCAAAATGAATATGGCCATTTCGATCAGACCAAAGAGCCTTAATTCTCGGAGGACGATCGCCCAAGGAAGGATGAAGATAATTTCGATATCGAATAGAATGAAAAGGACCGTAACTAAATAGAAGTGGATTGGCATTCGTCGCTGGCCTGGACCATAGGGTCGCATGCCGGATTCATAAGGAGCGCCCTTCCGCATCGTTGGTCGATGAGGTCCGAAGAGGTGTCCAATAAGGACAACGAGAAAGGCCAAAATGGTGGCCAGGACGATGAGCACTGCAATGGGGAGGAATTCACCTGGCATTGTCACCTCAATGGTTTATTCATTTGTCGAACCAGGGGATTGATGCTACCAATAAAAGCCATAAAAAAACAAACCGAAGCTTGCCAAGTATGTTCATTTTATCACAATCAAAATAGGGGGTCAAACCAGGCCCTGGCCATAAAATCTATTGCTCCCTTCCCTGTTTATAAAACGCACTTCGCTATATAAGAAGGCTACTTGGATTCAACCACGAAGTGTGCCTATGGAAACATTTTGATTATGATAGACCGGACTCTATGAGTAATTAAAACCTCCGCGCAACCTAATGATAGATGAGCCGAGGCAGTTTTTTTTGCGCCACTGTCAGGTCAGGGGCGGAAGCCCGGCCGTTTTTTCATTTGCCCGAACTCATAAGACAAATTACGTAATTAATAAAATTCATCACAGCCTGGACTCTAACTTTTTCCTCTATAGCCGGAACCTATTAAAACGTTGATCTACGCTTCCCATCGATGGAAGAAATCAACTCATGAGAGATAATCACGTAAATGGCGGCTACGGGTTGGATGACGCAATTTCCGCAGCGCCTTGGCTTCTATCTGGCGGATCCGTTCGCGAGTAACATTGAAATACCTGCCCACTTCTTCGAGTGTATAATCTTTTCCGTCAAGCAGTCCGAAACGCATCTCGAGCACCTGTCGCTCACGCTCGGTTAGGACGGAAAGTGCATTCTGGACCTGCTCTTTAAGCAATTCCTTTGCAGCTGCATCGACTGGTTCCGGCATGCTTTCATCCTCAATAAAATCGCCCAATTGACTCGATTCCTCCGAACCTACCGGCGTCTCTAACGACATCGGCTCCTGTGCGATGCGGATGATGCGTCGGACCCTTGCAGCTGCTCTACGCCATTTACGCTCTAAAGAAGGATCGATGGAAATTTCGGAGGAAAGAGTATGGATAATTTGGGTGACTTCCTCCGGCTCTAAAAGGTCCATTTCTAAGGCCAACTCTTCCGACGTCGGTTCCCGGCCAAGCTCTTGGACCAACCTTCTTTGTATACGCGTCAAACGGTTGATCGTTTCTACCATATGAACGGGGATTCGAATGGTACGGGCTTGATCAGCGATGGCTCTACTGATCGCCTGACGGATCCACCAGGTTGCATAGGTGCTGAATTTATAGCCTTTCGCTGGATCAAATTTCTCAACTGCACGCAACAAACCGATGTTCCCTTCTTGAATGAGATCGAGAAAAGCGATCCCCCGTCCCATATAACGCTTGGCAACACTGACTACAAGACGAAGATTGGCGCGAATGAGCGCTGCCTGCGCTTCCCCGGCCAAGTGCTCAACTTGATGATAATTTTCTTCATAACCCTCAAGAGCGGGGAGCCAACGTGTGTAGGTTCGCTTGGAAGGAAGACCCTTCCCATCTGACAAACGTTTTGTAAGACGTTCTTGAATCTCAATAAGCATCAAATAGAAAGCCAGGAACACATCAATCGCGCTCTGAGCGACCCGTTCCCATGATGGGTCGGTTCCCCATAATCCATTATCCAACCAGGCGCGTAAATAAGAAGGGGCATCCCCTTGCCAGGTTTGTCGAAGTTGGCGTGCTTCCTCCAGAATGAGATGTAGATCCGGCCTGGATTGGCTATATTTCTTGATCTCTTCAAGAACTTCTTTCCACGCCGAACGCAAATCATCAAATAATAACCGATGGATGGTGTCGCCATCCACCACAGTTCGACCAAGACCTCCTATATTAGATTTCATGATCCGCAATTTGCGATGGGCATCCATCCGAACGGCCAGCCAGAGCTCTTGGTCAGAGTCGAGCAAATCCACCCGACCAATTTCTTTCAGATAGAGGCGAACAGGATCATCTCCAAGTTCAACCGAAAATGGAATCTCGCCAATTTCAAGTGGCTCATCCTCGAAAATTGAACTATCTTCGGCGATTTCTAAGAGATCCGGCTCGAGATCCAGCATCTCCCCATCGATTCCATCGACCGAATCGTCCAATAGATCTCGATCCTCAAGATCCATTTCATCATCCGAGATGATTTCATGCTTCTGATCATCTGAAGAAGGGATATTCTTCTGGTCGCTCATCTTCGTCTAAAACCGCCAATCATCCATGTAAAGATAACAAAGCATTTTGTCTTCAAGGCAGAGCCTGGTCCAACTTATTCTTCTGCCTAGTGTATCGGTCAACTTCCTTCACAAGATCAGCGATGTCCTCCACAGATTTTTCCCCTTTTGCCTGTTCTGATTCTTCAGCAGCTTGCAAGATGAATTCTAATTTGTTCAGTTCCTCCACTACCCTTCGTTTGCGAAGTTGAAAGAAACCTGCCGTCACCACATCCGCCACTTTGGGCCGTTCAAGTTCGAGACTGACGACTTTATCCAATCGGCCGATCTCTGCAATCATACCATCTGCTGCCTCTTGGAGCGACTCGTCCAGCCCAACTCGCCAGTATTGTGAGGGTTCGTCTTCATCCTGTTGCAGCGCACTCTGGATGGCGCGAAAGATCATTTGATGGGTTGTCCCGCTAAAATCTCTCTCACTCAATCGATCAAGCTGCCGCGCCTGAAATTGGCGATCGATTCGATAGAGCAGCTCCGGATTTTGAAGTAGCAGCCCCAAATAGAAACGTTCTTTAGGCAATTCTGCCGCCCGAGTTTGCAGCGCTGGAGGCTCTCTACCTGCCATTGCTGTTGCAGATCTCCTACGCGATGTTCCTCGTGAGTGGCGATCAACAAGGGCGCGTTCATCCACACGTAGGCGGCGCGCCAAATGCTGTCTGTAAGTCTCCCGCTCGACCGAATCAGCAACATCCTCGATCATAGGCAATAGTTGACCCGCAATTTCCGATTTAATCTTTGGATCTTCCAAATCACGTCCGATGGATAGCACATCGAGCACGTAATCAATAATGGTCTTCGCACTCCCAATCAGTGTCTGCCAAACCTTGGGATCTTGGGCTACAACCTCATCCGGGTCTTTGCCTTCCGGCAGAGTGACCACACGGATATCGACATCAAGGCGACCTTCATGGCGTACCAGGCCACGCGCATCAAAAACCGGATCTGCCTCTCGATCGAATGCTTCTCGCGCAACTGTTAGCCCCCGCAAGGTAGCTTGAATACCCGCTGTGTCGGCATCCAAGGCCAAAATCATGTTCCGTGAGTAGCGCTTCAGCAGACGCAATTGATTTTCGGAAAGGGCAGTCCCCATAGGGGAGACCGCGTTTTTATATCCTGCCTGGTGCAGGGCGATGACATCCATATAACCCTCAACAATCACGGCCTGCCCCATACTCCTGATCTCTTTGCGAGCCTTATCCAGCCCGTAAAGCAGCCTTCCCTTATCGAATATCACAGTTTGCGGCGAATTGAGGTACTTCGGCTGATCATCCGCAGTAACTGCGCGCGCACCAAAACCGGCTAATTTCCCGCGTGGGTCACGAATGGGAAACATGATTCGATGACGAAATCGATCATAGGTGCCCCCTGCTTCACGCTCACTGAGTAATCCGGCATCAAGCAGCTCTTGTTGAGAATACTCCCTCTCCATTAAATAGGTTCGTGTTGCGTCCCATGAGTTCGGTGCGTAACCGATCTCAAATATTTCCAGGCTATCTTTTGACAATCCTCTATGTTGCAAATACTCCAGGATCGGAGCGCCTTCATTCGTCTGGTGCAAATTGTGGTAGTAGAACAGCAGCGCGGCTTCTAGTAAGTCACGTAGGCGTTCATGTTCTTCCTCCTGGGCTTTCTCCTGGATGCTATGTGGCTGGAGTTCCACACCTGCGCGTTGAGCCAAATAGCGCAAAGTTTCCGGGAAATCCCAGCCCTCCTTTTTCATCAGGAAGCGGAAGACATCGCCCCCCTCGTTGCAGGCTCCAAAACATCTCCAAGTTCCAGTCTCAGGGAAAATAACAAAAGCAGGTGTCCGTGTATTGGGGTGAAAGGGGCAAAATCCAATATAATTCTTGCCCGTCTTCCTTAACTTTACAGTCTCGGAGATAACATCAATAAGATCAATCCGTTCTTTTATCTCATCTACCACACTCATCGGGATTCTCAGCCCGGGCCTTTGCACAAAAAGGTCAAGATCATCGGCGGAAACCCTCCATTCGACCTTCAATCCAAAGACCGATCATTTTTCCCCTCTTCTCCGAAAACTCCAGCCTGTCTTCACACGTCTCATCTTTCAGATAATATGATTTACGATCATGAAGCTGTTACCTTGATAATCTCTTTTCACTTCTCCATCTGCCTCAATGCCTAAGTGGGTGAGAATTATAACTGTCTGCTTCAGGGCGCGCAAATCTGTATAGCAATCTCTCGGCGCTCGCTCTATCCCTAGCTGAGATCACTCCTAAAAACCTTCCAGCTTAGATAAATCCACAACACCCTTCGCAAGTGCCACGATTCTCTGCAATAAAGCCAACCGATTTGACCTCAGAGTCTGATCCTCCTCCATCACAAGGACTTCATCAAAGAATGAAGTAATCGCCGGGATAAGAGGCAAAAATGCTTGCAGGAAATCATCGACCGAACCAGGCGCTCGTTCAGCACGTTCCGCCATGAGCAATTGCTTATAAAGATGCATCTCCTCAGGTTCGACAAGTCCCTCATCAACTACATGATTAACTTCCTCCAATCCGCGAGTGATGCGGGCGCAACGCGCATAGGCCTGGAGGATTTGAGGCCAATCCGGTCGTTCGGTCCAGGCCTGCAACTGGTCTACAGCAGTGATCACTCCCGCAGGATCATGGCCTTGCTGGGCAAGGATACTTTCGACAACATCGTGTTTCTTACCCTCGGAGAGTAAGAGGACCTGTTGACGCGCAATAATAAAAGATAAACAAGACTGGAGGCGTTCCTCTTCAACTCGAACGGGTAAATATTTCGCTGCCAGTTGAAGACCTTGTTCTAAATTCAACCGTATTTGATGTGCTGCAAGGGATTGCACCAGACCAATCGCCATCCTGCGTAAGCCGAAAGGATCACTCGTACCAGAAGGTTGCATGCCGACAGAAAAGAGACCCATCAAGGAATCCAAACGATCAGCGATCCCCAAGACCAATCCAGGACGACTTTGTGGCAATTGATCACCCGAGTAACGAGGCAGGTAGTGCTCGAAAATCGCTTGCGCCACCTGCTCCTGCTCCCCAGAACGCAAGGCATATTCCCTTCCCATCTCCCCTTGTAAGGAGGTCATTTCAATCACCATTAATGTGGCCAAATCCGCCTTGCAGAGGGTGGCTGCACGTTGAAGAATCGATCGCTCCTCTACATTGAGATTGAAAGTTGAGCCCAGATCGAGGACAATTTTTTCAACTCGTTCGGCTTTATCCAACATAGAACCCAAATCGGTCTGGAAGGTAAGTGTTGCCAACTGTGATAAATACGTTTCGAGCGGTCGTTCAAGATCTCGCCTAATGAAGTAGGCCGCATCTGCAAAGCGCGCCCGGATCACTTGCTCATTTCCGTAACGAACTAGATCAAGATGTTGGTCACCACCATTTCGTAAAGCGATGAAGTACGGCAAGAGGCGCCCATCCTTTTCAACCGGAAAATATCGCTGATGGTTCTTCATGACAGAGATCAACACCTGCCGCGGCAGCGCCAAATCCTCCTTGCGAAGATTACCTCGAAACGCCGTGGGCGCTTCGGTCATATTGGTCACTTCTGTCAAGAGCTCTTCGTCGCGGATGACCGTCCCACCGACCTCGCCCGCCAGGTTTTCAATCTGTTTCCAGATAAAATCCTTGCGCTCTTGCATATCCAGGATGATCCCAGCCTTCTCAATCTCTTCCAGGTAGTCTTGTGGATTTTTGATTTCAGCCCACTCAGGATCCTTGAATCGTAACAGGTGAGTATACCCACTCGCCTGCAGACCCGCCAAAGAGAACGGGAGGATTTCATCACCATGCAATGCCACCAACCAACGTATCGGTCGGGAGAAAATCATCCCCTCCCCATCCCATCGCATGGATCTTTCGAAACGTAGACCCGTCAACAACCCGCTCAAATTCGACCCAAGCACTTCCCTTGTAGGTAGTCCTATATGACGGACCTCAGCCACGGCATAGCGGCCGCCATCCAACTCGCGGATTTCAAGCGCCTCAACTGGCACCCCCTTGCTCTTAGCAAAACCCATGGCTGCCTTTGTTGGCTGCCCTTGCGAATCGAAGGCTCGATCCGCAGGCGGACCTTTCACAAGGATCACCTGCTCTTCTTGCTGAATTGCCAGTTCCTCAATATAAATCACCAACCGGCGCGGCGTTCCCATAATCCGGATGAGACCATGCGGAAGCCGCAATTCGTCTAATAGTTTCCCCACGCGCCCATTGAGCTGTCCCAATGCCGCTTCAAGATCTCTCGACGGAAGTTCTTCAGTCCCGACTTCAACCAGGAGCGGCGAAGGCACCTTAGTAACAGGGTTCGCTTTTACACTCCGAAGGGGCAATGGACTGAAGTATAAGGGGGGCTTTTCTTTCCAAGGGTATCCTGCAGCTTCTCTCTGGGATAAGTACTGTTCTGCTACCTCTCGCGCCAGTTCTCGCATCCTCCCGAAGAGGGCAGCACGCTCGGCAACCCCAATCGCCCCACGGGCGTCTAGGATATTGAAGGTGTGCGAACACTTCAGAATATAATCATGAGCTGGTAGAGTGAGACCGCGCTCGAGCGATGACTTCGCCTCGGCTTCATATTCCTCATAGATCGTACGTAGACGCTCCACATCGGCTGCTTCGAAGTTGTACCGACTGAATTCCACCTCGCTCTGCAAAGCAATATCGCCGTAAGTAAGGAGCTCATTCCAACGGATGTCAACGAAACTCTCAACACCCTGTATGGCCATCACGATCCGTTCAATGCCATAAGTGATCTCGACAGATACCGGATCGCATGGCTGTCCACCCGCTTGTTGGAAATAGGTGAATTGAGTGATCTCTTGACCATCCAGCCAGACTTCCCACCCCAAGCCCCAGGCACCTAACGCAGGGGATTCCCAATTGTCCTCGACAAAACGGATGTCGTGCTCCCGCGGATTAACCCCTAATGCAACCAGCGAACGAAGATAGAGTTCCTGTGGATCTCCCGGGTCTGGCTTGAGGATCACTTGGAATTGGTAAAAATGCTGCCAACGATTCGGATTGGCGCCATAGCGCCCATCGGCGGGTCGAATGGAAGGTTCCACATAGGCAACCCACCAAGGCTCGGGGCCGAGCACTCGAAGGAATGTCGCCGGGCTCATCGTACCAGCGCCAACCTCGGTGTGATAGGGTTGCCAGATTACACAGCCTTGTTCCGCCCAGAATTTTTGAAGTTCGAGAATGACCGATTGAAAACTCATAGGCTGAGGCATTGTCTCCGTTTTCCTCCAGGGAACTCCAGAATGCACCGATTATATTCTGCCAGTACTGTTATTTATAGAGTATCCGCTATTCTGTGACCTCCTCCACATCTCGGCCTTTCAAATGACGGATCTTTCTCAGAAAAGCAGGAACTTTCAGCCGCTGTTCTAGAAGGTAACTGAGGTATCCTTCCATCAAGTCTTCCACTTCGCAAAACAGCAATGATGGGATCCGCGCTTTAGATGCGGTCGCAAAATCACTTCTTTGATAATAGCGCATCAATTTTAATACTGCCAGGGAAATAGGTTTTGAGCCCCGTCGATCTATACCGCATCGAGGGCAAAGCACACCGCCTTGTTGATATGAAAATAATTGATTCTCTGGTTGAGTCGGCTTTCCACACTCAACACAATGGTTCAACTCAGGACGATATCCTACCAAATCGAGGAGCCGAAATTCAAAATAAAGGATGATCGCGGCGGGTTCATCTTTGCCGAGTGCCAGGCGTTCTAATGTAGTTAACAATAATTGGTATAATGCTTGGTTTCCCTCTCCCTCCTCGAAGGTAAAACGATCCAATAATTCCAACAGATAGGAGGCTTGACCTAAGCGAATCAAATCGCTGCGGATCTGTGGATAGGTTTCGATTGCCTCCGCTTGGGTGATCAAATCTAGATCACGCCCCTGGGCAATCATCAGGGTTACTCGTGTGAAAGGCTCCAGATGACCCGCTTTTCGTGAATGTATTCGGCGTACACCCTTGGCAACCAGACGGAGTTTGCCATGCTGAGGGGAATAGACGGTGGTTAACCGATCGGCTTCCCCGAAATCTTGCCGCCGAAGGACGATCGCTTCTGTTCGGTAAACTCTCTCCCGAGTGGGCATAGAGGCATTATACCAGCGCAGTTTCTATTCATGCAGCCTGGGAAGGCCTTGTGTGGCCATGATGAGACGGAGTCCAACGGCTTGCCATTGGAGGTTCGGAACGAAATGGAGCGAAGAATCCCTA
>CAYGXU010000027.1:24413-34316 GCA_964353875.1 uncultured Anaerolineaceae bacterium
ATGATCCCATAAAAAGTGCTGTCTCAGGGATCCTTCGTCGCGGCGCTCCTCAGGAGCAAGGATGTTTCAAATCGGCGGCTATTTCATTTGCCAGGAGGAATTATCTTTTTGATAAATCGCTCGGTCCAAAGGAATAGGGCAGTAGCTCATTGATTGGCGCTTCGAGGAACACCTTCCTATTCGTATCCACTACCATGACAATCGCATCCTTCCCAAATTCAGATAGGACTTGACGGCATGCCCCACAAGGCGATCCCCCATTCTCTGTAGCCACAACCAGAAAACGAATCGCCCGTTCCCCATGGGAGATCGCTTTGAAAATGGCCGTTCGTTCAGCACATATACTCAAGGGGTATGCGGAATTCTCCACATTGACACCCTCGTAGATCTCCCCCGATCCACTTATCAATGCCGCCCCAACAGCATACTTTGAATAAGGTGCATATGCATTCTGGCGCACTGTGATGGCTCGAGTGATTAGAGTATCAATTTCTTGCTTTGTTGGCTTCATTCGTTTCAGCTCCCTTGGACAAGGAAGGCTTCCGAACCGCTCGTACTTGTCGAATTCTTCTTCCTACGACCTGTTCCACAGTCAATTCCAACTCGCCAACCTGCACGGTTTCGCCGTGAATAGGCACATGTCCCAACTGGCTGTAGACGAATCCACCGAGAGTATCGCTTGTGTCCTTAGGCAGGTTAGAGCCTGTGAGTTGATTGACGTCATCCAGATTGATCCCGCCACTGAAGAGATATTCTCCATCCATTAAACGCTGGAAAGGCGCTTCTTCAGCAATATCGAATTCATCACGGATCTCCCCCACGATCTCCTCAACAATGTCTTCAATCGTCACCACACCCGCGGTACCCCCATACTCATCCACCACGATTGCCATATGAACCCGCTTGGCTTGCATCGCAGAGAGCAGGTCATCAAGCTTCATCGCCTCAGGAATGTAATAAGCTTCACGGATCAATGGTTGAATCGGTTGCTCGTGTTGGTCCTGCCTCCAGGCCTCAAGCAAATCTTTAATGTAAATCAATCCAACGATTTGATCGATCGTTTCAATGAAGACGGGCGCGCGCGAATGACCGGTTTGAAGCAGGATATCAGTGGCCATGCGCACGGAAGTCTTTTCTTCCAATGCAAGAATGTCAATACGTGGGACCATGACCTCGCGTGCCAAGGTATCGCCCATTTGGAAGATGGAATAGATCATTGCCTTCTCATCTTCTTCAATCGCACCCCCTTCTTCCCCGGCATCGACCAAGGTCATGATCTCTGCTTCAGTGACTAAAGCCTGGTTGAGTTGCCCGCCCGATCCACGGAAAACCTGACTGATTCTGCTTGTAACCCAAGCAATGGGCGTCAATACCCAAATGATGATCCGCACGAAAAAAGCTGACCAAGCTGCCCACTTCTCTGGCCCTCTCATGACCATGTTTTCAGCAAAATATTCGGTTAACCCAATGAGCAATCCGGTCGTCAGGAAGAAGCCAAGAAAGGCAATTTCGTTTATGCCTTCAAGACCAAAATACCAAGGAGAAAAGACAACCATGGCCAACCCAAGGGTCAGGAAACGGCAGAACCCCCTGGCAATACGCATCGAGAGGATGAGCGGAGTCGCCTCCTGAGCAATCTCAATGGCTAATGTCGCCCCCATCTGGCTTTGTTCTTGTTGCTGCCTGAGTTGCAAAGGATGGCTATTTAGGAAGGCGCTGTTGCTTGCGGCGAGAAGACCATTAAGGATCATTGTGAGCCCAAGCAGAATGGCGCCGATTACGATGTCAATCACTTTCCTCCAACTTTCTTATCGCGCGTGCCGGTATACCCACAACAAGGGTATTCTCAGGCACATCGCGCCTCACAACCGAACCCGCCCCGGTTCGGGATCCCTTCCCCAAACGCACCGGCGCGACGAGCATGGTATCACTGCCTATAAAGACATCCTCCCCAACCTCGGTAGGATGCTTCTCCTTCCCATCAAAATTGCAGGTGATTACACCGGCGCTGATGTTCGAATTCTTCCCTATCTTTGCATCCCCCACATAGGAAAAGTGCCCCATTTTCACTCCTGGACCAAGCGTGCTGTTTTTTACCTCACCAAAGTTGCCCATATGCACTCCCTGGCAGAGATACGCTCCAGGTCGAAGATGAGCGAAAGGTCCGATAGCGACTTCGTTCTCCAGAATCGCCCTGGTCATCACGGACATAAATACCTTGCAATGATCGCCTATCCGCGACTCAAGGATAACGCTATTTGGGCCAAGGACACAATCCTCCCCCACGATGGTTCGCCCTTCAATATTCGTGTTGGGCAAGATAGTCGTATCTACCCCGATTTCTGCTTGTGAATCGATATAGGTCGTCGTTGGGTCAAGGATGGTCACCCCTGCGAGCATCCATTTTTGATTGATGCGCTTCCTGATTGCATCATGTGCTTCAGCCAAGTGTTCGCGTGTGTTGATCCCAATAATTTCGTCATCATCCTCAATTTCCACCCAGGCTACTCTTTCCTCTGCGCTGGTCGCCATACCGATCAGATCAGTGATATAGTATTCCCCTTTTGCAGAAAGTGATAAACCTGGAAGATGATCCCACAGCCAGTCAGCTTGAAAACAATAAGCGCCTACATTGACCTCACATAAGGCCAATTCCTCATCATTGGCGTGTGCTTCTTCAATAATCGCTTGAATGGCGCCATCTTTCGCCCGTTTGATCCTCCCGAAACCGCGTGATTTCATCACCCGAGCGGTGAGCAAGCTGATGGGTCCCTGATTCCGCTCCTGTACTTCTATCAAGCGTCGAAGAGTTCCCGGACGAAGCAAAGGCATGTCTGCGCTAGTGACTAAAACCAAATCAACCTTGCCCTGCAATAAACCAGCCGCTTGCGAAGCGGCATGACCGGTTCCTAGACGCTCCTCCTGCTCCACATATCGAATCCCTGAATCAAGAGTTGCTCGAACATCATGTTGTTCTGGTCCTATGACAATAACGGGATCATTTCCTGACGCTTCCCGGGCAGATTGGACCGACCAACAAATGATCGGCACCCCCCCTAGTAAATGCAGCACTTTCGGGATTTTCGATTTCATCCTGGTTCCCAAACCAGCTGCAAGTATCAAGGAGACGCAAGTCATTGGACTCTCCTCATTGAATCCATCACTGAAGGATAGCGAAACCTCTGCACAACGGTGATTGGATGGCTTAGGGAATTGGATCGAGATGATTTTGCTGGAAAAGTATTGGTAGACACCAAAGTTTAGTTTATCATACGAGTTTCAGGCTGGGGAGCCAGGATTCGAACCTGGATCCACGGATTCAAAGTCCGGTGTGCTGCCGTTACACTACTCCCCACTATGCTCGCTTTTTGGGCCTGCGTCCCGAATTGTAACACATGCTTCGGCGCACATCCATGAAAGCCATTATTGACTCTTAGACGGTTTCCGCCCCAGGCTGCCGGTAAGAAGACCCAACTTCTTCGCCTGTTCATAGGTCAGAGCTTCCCCTTCCGGAGATGTATAACCCGTGGGATCTGAGACAGCCTTCTCCCAAAATTCATCCGCATCTACCTTCTCACCGAGTTCTTCCATCGCTTCAATGTCCATCTCTTCGGCCTTCTCTCCCATTGGCTGAGCGCTTGATGTTTCCCAGATCTCTTCATATCCAGCCCGTGCAGATGGGACAGTGGAGCCCATCACAGAGAGAATTTCTAAGAGTTCATTGACGGCACGCCGACCATAATGCACAACAGAACCCAGCTTGCCTGTTTCTTGCTTCCCGCGATAGATGATGAGCAAGCCATAGAAAGCACCCACATTGGTCAAGTAGATATCATGGGTATCACCATCGAAATATTGAAAGTTGGTCGGAAGGAGGGATTCCAGGAGACTGCTTACTTTTAGACCGGCGCGAAAGGCGGTCATCAGCGCAGGTAAAGCAGTTTCAAGATTCAGATCGATACCCCGGTCGCTCCGTGCGATGATACGGCCGTGCTCATCGAGCAGGAGAATGGCATCCGCTCCCAACTCACCCTGCATTACCTTTAATCGCTCTATCAAGCGTCGCATGCCATCATTAACCATTTTCACTGGAGAGCTGCTGCTCATGGAGAGAGCCAAAGCTCGTTCAACCGCTTCGAGGAAGTAGCTTGTGCGGATTGGTTTCGTCATGAAAACAACAACCCCTAATTCCTCTGCCCTGGTTCTCGCCTCTGAAGACGGATGGCCAGTAATGATGATAGAGCGCATTTTCGGATTGAGTTCACGCGCCTTCTGAATAAGAGCGATCCCAGAGATCCCGGGCAACACCAGATCGGTCACAAGCAAGTCAACCGACCCGCGCGCTAACTCCACCAATGCTTCCTCGGCGGAGGGGACATCCACAACGACGTACTCCCGTCCGGAGAATTCCAGGCTGGAGCGGAGCATACGACTTACTTGAACTTGATCGTCAACAAGCAATATACGTGCTGTACTCACGGCACAATCCTAAGATAAATTTTACTTTCCCCCTATAGTGTACATCTATTCGACACGCCAGCAAGCGGCATGGTGCCCGGGAGTGACTTCAAGGAGCTTGGGTTCTTGAACAGCGCAATGGCCCATCACCACTGGACAGCGGGGATGAAAGCGGCAACCCGACGGGGGATTAAGCGGGCTGGGGACATCGCCAGGCAAGATGATGCGTTGTCTACGGATCCTTGGATCGGCGATTGGAATCGCCGACATCAATGCTTGTGTATAGGGATGAAGTGGATTCGAGAAAAGATCCTCTCTTGAAGTAAGCTCAACGATCTTACCTAAATACATCACAGCTACCCGATCGGAGATGTGTTCCACAACACTCATGTTGTGTGCAATAAACATGTAGGTTAAGTTGAATTCCTTTTGCAGGTCTTTAAGAATATTTAGAACCTGAGACTGAATCGAGACATCCAAAGCGGATACAGGCTCATCCGCTACGATGAACTTCGGCCGAAGAGCGAGTGCACGGGCGATACCAATGCGTTGTCGTTGTCCACCCGAGAATTCGTGCGGATACCGTTTCGAATGGTAATCCTCCAAACCGACCTTCTTCAGTGTCTCGATCATCAATTCATGTCGTTCTTGAGGCGTGCCTATCGCGTGGATCTTAAGCCCCTCCGCCACCGATTCGCCGATCGTCATGCGCGGATCCAAGGAGGAGTAAGGATCCTGGAAGATAATTTGCATATTGCGGCGCATGTGCTTCAGCTCCGTCCCATGTAAGCTGAAAACATCGGTGCCATCAAAGACGACTGAACCAGCGTTCGGATCCAGTAAGTAGAGCATGGTCCGACCCACTGTGGTTTTGCCACACCCGGATTCACCCACCAAGCCTAAGGTCTCACCTTCTTTGACGGTGAATGTGACATCATCCACCGCCTTCACCCAGGCTACAACCCGTTGTAACAGCCCCCCTCGAACCGCGAAATATTTCACCAAATTATTGACAACAATCAGATCTTTTTTATTGCCATTCGGGCTGATTGAAGCTTCACTCATTCCCTGCCTCATTTTGTCTGATTTTATCATCGTGAATTAATTCTTATGATACCTTCAAAGGCGCCTTATGCCCGCCGAAATCCTGATAAAGCCAGCACCTGACGGCATGATCTCGTTTGATAGCAGTCAAATCGGGCTCGCGTTCCGTGCAAATCCTTAGCCGATACTGAACCCGTGAACGGCACCGTGGTGCAAAACGACATCCTGGCGGGAGATTGATCAGGTTGGGCACTGTTCCAGGAATAACATCCAATCGATCGGTTACTTTTCCCAGAACCGGAATGGATGCTATGAGACCCTGAGTATAAGGATGGAGGGGCTCCTCAAACAGGGTATTGATATTGGCTTGTTCTACGATGACGCCCGCATACATTACCGCCACTCGATCCACCATCTCGGCGATCACTCCAAGATCGTGCGTGATCAAGATGACGGAAGTCTCCATCTTCGTTCTTAATTCTTTTAATAAGTCGAGGATTTGCGCCTGAATGGTCACATCCAGCGCGGTGGTCGGCTCGTCCGCAATCAGCAGTTCCGGCACAGTTGCCAATGCCATCGCAATCATCACGCGTTGTGCCTGCCCACCGGAAAGTTCATGCGGATAAGCATAGGCTTTTTCCTCTGCATCGGCGATACCAACCGTTTTAAACAACTCTACCGCTCGTTTCCAGGCCTCATCCTTATCCATATTCCAATGGATTCTCAAGACCTCCGCCACCTGATCTCCTCCGGTAAAAACCGGGTTAAGACTGGAGACCGGTTGCTGAAAGATCATCGAGATCCTCCGCCCACGCAGATCGGTCATTTCTCTTTCTGAAAGGTTATGAAGCGCTGTGCCTGCGAAGAAAACCTCTCCACTCACAATCTTCCCCGGATTATCAATCAGACGTAGGATCGAGAGGGCGGAGACGCTTTTGCCACAACCGGACTCCCCCACCAGGCCAAAGATCTCCCCTCTTTTTACGGAAAAATCCACCCCATCAACTGCTTTCACCACACCATCCTCCGTGAAGAAGTGTGTTTTCAGGTTTCGTACCTGAAGCAGGGTGGTATCCTGGCCGGAACTGGATGTGGTTTCCGTGATGCTACTGATTGAGGAACGGTCTTTCAATCTCGCCATTTGCCATCTCCGCACTTATTCATTAAAAGTCACATTTTGCATCATTGCTAATAAGAGGGGCCAGCTCTCTTCCCATTGTTCTGAGGGAGCAGTCGCAATGAAATAATACAAAGTCGCGCTCTCCGTCTTTACAGCGACAATGACCCCTTTCATGGAAATATAGATATCCGAAGCTTGACGCTCAACACCAACCCGTATGCCTTCGTATTCACCTACTTGAAAGGGAGTGTTCGGGGAGGAGACGGTATAATCCTCCCTTAATGGACCGAACTGCAAGAAATGATCGAGTTCTTCCTCTAAAGAGAAAGCGATGCTTTCAGGCACTTCCCGTAACACAGTCATGGAAGGACCGGGATTTCCATCATAGCCAACTTCAGGGGGAGAAAAAACCAGAAAACCCTCTTTCATCACCTCCGCTGACCAGCCTGCAGGATAGACCGTATTGAAGGTCATCTCATTTTCAAATTTCCATACAGGCAGGGGCGTTACTTCTGGCGTGTTCTCAGGATTTGAGTCGCAAGCGGATAATCCAATAATCGATACGAACGCAAGCACAAAAATCTTGAGGCACCAGAAGGTACTCTTTTGCATAGAAATCTTTTTTTCCCTCATGGATTGGCCAAAGAGTCCTTCATGGATTATTTCAGTCGCGGATCCAGCGCATCGCGCAGCCCATCACCGATTAGATATAGACATAAAACCGTAATGGTAATCAACAGCCCGGGGAAGATCACCAAGTGCTGACCAAGATGGAAGTAGGCTTGTGCGTTGCTCAGCATATTCCCCCAAGTGGCAGTCGGAGGTTGGACGCCTAATCCAAGGAAGCTAAGCGCCGATTCAACCAGGATCACAGTGCCAACATCGATCATGGTGATGACGATCACGATCGGGATTGCATTGGGAAGCACATGACGTAACATGAGTGTGACCCGCGAAGCGCCCAGGGCGCGCGAGGCAGTGACATAATCACGCTCACGCAAGGAAAAAACCTCCCCGCGCACAAGACGACTTGTCCCCGTCCATCCGAGAAAACCGAGAATCACAACCAACCAAAAAGCGGAGGGAGAGAAAAGGGCGACGACGATCAAGAGCAGAAACAGGGTGGGGATCGATTGGATTGTATTGATGAACCACATGATGAAGTCATCCACAAATCCCCCGAAAAAGCCAGCCGTCAGCCCAATAAGAATCCCAATGCTCATCGATACAGCAGCAGCCGAGAAACCGATCGCCAGGGATACCCTTCCGCCGTAAAGCAAACGGGAGAGCTGATCGCGCCCAAGCTGGTCCGCCCCAAGCCAGTGCTCTTTCGAGGGAGGATCAAATGTGATCAGTAGATTGGTCTTGTAAGGATTAACTTTAAGCACATGCGTGCTGATGACTTCAGCCAGTACGCTCAGGATGACCAGAAAAACAATGATTGCGATGGCTGCCATAGTCAGACGATCACGTACCAATCGCCGTATGGCAATTTTCCCAAAGGAAAGAGGTTCAGCCGTACCGGTGGTGGTGGTCTCCATGAATTGTTGCATGTCTTCCACCCAGGGTGCGGGTTCTTCGGCCGGCGTAGCCACGCGATCGATATAATCCTCCGTCATTTTCCTGCCTCCTATATTACTTCAACCGGATCCTCGGGTCGACGACAACGTAAAGCAAGTCGGACAATAGATTCCCAAAGACAACCAACACTGCCCCAATGATTACATTTGCCATCAACAAAGGATAATCGCGTTGGAAAACCGCCTCGATCGTCATTCGCCCCATCCCGGGCCAGGAGAAGATCGTCTCGGTAATAACGGCACCGCCCAAAAGCCCTCCAATAGCAGGCCCGAGGACGGTCACCAGGGGGATGAGTGCGTTACGTGCCGCATGCCAGAAGTAGACCCTGCCGGTGGGCACACCCTTGGCAAAAGCGGAGCGGACATAATCTTGCCGAATCACTTCCAGCATTTCCGTGCGCATGTAGCGCGAAAGGACCGCAATCCAGCCCGTGGAAAGGACAAAAACCGGCATGACCAGATGCGCCAGGTGGTCGATGAAATCCTTCTCACCAAGCAGGCTGACAGCGTAGCGACCGCCAACGGGCAACCAACTCAGTTTGACTGCAAAAATCAGGATGAGCATCAAACCCAGCCAGAAGACCGGAACGGCTTGTCCAATGACCGCCCACACCCGTGTGACATTGTCAAACCAGGATCCTTGCTTGACCGCCGAATAGATCCCAGCCGAAACGCCCACCAGTAGGCCGACCGCCAAAGCCAGACCGGTCAATTCCAACGTGGCGGGGATACGCTCAGCAATCATTTCAATCACGGGGCGTTTTTCATATAAAGAATTTCCAAAATCCAACCGGAGAAGTCCACCGGTCTTGCACTCCGAATTCCCAAAAAGCCAAATGATGTATTGCTCAACCACGGGGCGGTCCAAGCATAGTTGGCGGCGTAATTGCTCACGTACAGCGGGTGTCATTTTTGGATTGAAGGTCAATAAGTCCACAGGATCGCCAGGGGAGAGGCGCATTAAAGAAAAAGAGATGATGGTAATACCCAGAAGGGTTGGAATTGCTTGAAGCAAACGCCGAAGGATGTAGGCACGCATCGCACCTCCTTAAATACCAACCGCTGGATTTAAGTGTATCAGAGAAAGATTCAGTAGTGGGGCGGGTTTTTATACCCCGCCCCACACTTTTTATAAACGATCAATCAGGATTATGGAGCGATGTACCACTCATGGACATTGTAGTAGGTCGACCATGGACCCGGATTGACACCCATGACGCGGGTATTCCAGATGACATTGCCCAGCGGATTGTAGAGGAATGCGTAGGGAGCATCCTCGTGGATGATCTCCTGAATCCTCTTATACTTCTCGCCACGTTCTGCAGTGGAGCAACCAGGCAATGACTTGGCCTCGTCGAGCAGTGTTTCCACTTCTGGGTCGTAATAGGAGATAAAGTTGAAACCGCCACCCGGGGCGTCGTTGCGGTAGGCCCAGAACACAGAGTCCTCCGGATCAGAGCCCATGCCAATCCAGCCGATGATGATCATATCGAACTGCTGACCGAGCAGGTTTTCAATGACAGTACCCCACTCGAGGATGTCCAGGGTGATGTCGAATCCCAGGGCGCCCAAGTTGTCCTTCATGATGGCTGCAATGGCTTCGCGGGTCTTATTGCCAGCGTTGGTCAAGATGCGCAACGCCAGTGGATTGCCACCCTTCTCGCGCACGGTCGCGCCCTCGGGTAGTACCCACCCAGCCGC
>CAYGXU010000028.1:0-33929 GCA_964353875.1 uncultured Anaerolineaceae bacterium
ATCACAAGGATATCTTCTCTCCCCAGCCGTTTAAGCTCTTTAATCACATCCGGGGTCCGCGGCTATTCCCGCGGACCCTTCATTTAATCATGGAGATGATCCGTGCCCAAAACTCCATCCGATCTAAGTCACGATCTTTCAACACGCAAAGAACCCGGAATATTGCCGGCAAGCTCACGCCTTAAAAATCTACCCTGGTGGGCGATCCTGGTGCTTTTATTCGGTATTGCCCTGATTTTTGCTATCGTTAGTCTGCCAAATTATACAGATGCCTTCCTATTCATTGCCCCTGGTTTGAGAGTAACCATTATTGCCACTATCATCGCTTTCATCATTTCCCTGGTTATTGGTCTGATCTTTGGATTAGGTCGTATTTCCTCCAATCCTCTCGTTTACAATATCGCCACCTTTTATGTTGAAGTCGTACGCGGCATCCCGATGATCGTCATCATTATCTATGTGGCCTATGTGCTCGTCCCCATTGTTATCAGTGGTTTAAATTCTCTCGGAAATCTTGTCGTAAGCACCGCTTGGCTTTCGTTCATCCACATGATTGGCAATTCTTTGGTGAATATCGATATCACCCAGATCAATCCCCTCGCCAGAGCCATCGCGGGGCTGACATTCGGTTATGGCGCCTATGAAGCGGAAATCTTCCGAGCCGGCATCCAGTCGATCGAACCCGGTCAGATGGAAGCTGCTCGATCATTGGGTATGAACTACTTTCAATCGATGCGCTATATCATCTTACCTCAGGCTATACGCGTCATCCTCCCGCCCTTGGGAAATGACATGATTGCCATGCTAAAGGATTCATCGCTCATTTCGGTTTTGGCTGTCCGTGATCTAACACAGCTCGGAAAGCTCAATCGCTCGCGCACCTTCCGAACCTTCGAAACCTGGAATACCGTGACTTACCTTTATCTCTGCATGACACTCTTGGGTTCAATGGGTGTTAAGTGGCTTGAAAGGAAATTTAAGAGTGGCGAACGATAATATCATCCAAATTCGAAATGTCTATAAAAGCTTCAAACATTGTGAGGCGCTTGTGGACGTCAGTCTGGATGTCAGGCGAGGAGAAGTGTTGATCATCTTTGGACCAAGTGGCGGCGGCAAATCAACCTTACTGCGCTGTATCAACCAGTTGGAAAAAGTGGACAGTGGTGAAATTGTTGTGGATGGGATCACAGTCACAGGACGTGAGGCTGATCTTGATACCGTACGTGCAGAAGTAGGGATGGTCTTTCAGCTTTTCAACCTCTTCCCCCACTTAACGGTGACACAAAATATCACTATCGCCCAAGAGAAAGTGCGCAAGTGGTCCAAAGAACAAGCGCTGGAGACAGCCGATCGCCTCTTGAAACGGGTCGGTTTGCCGGAGAAGGCTGAAGCCTACCCCCATCAATTATCCGGCGGACAGAAACAACGGGTGGCGATCGCCCGTGCGTTGGCGATGAATCCGAAGATCATGCTTTTCGATGAGCCTACTTCAGCGCTCGACCCGGAGATGATTAAAGAGGTATTGGATGTGATGCTTGATTTAGCGCGTGAGGGGATGACGATGCTCGTCGTCTCGCACGAGATGGGATTTGCCAAAGCGGCTGCAGATCGGATGCTCTTTCTTTCGGAAGGCAGGGTCATCGAGGACGCCGCTCCGGCGGAGATATTCCAGAATCCAAAAGAAGCACGAACGAAGTCCTTTTTGGAACAGATACTGATATAAACAGCACTGGGAGCCACTTCTTGGCTCCCATTCTGAGTGCGCTGGGCGGGAGTTGAACCCGCACGCCTTACGGCACATGGCCCTCAACCATGCCTGTCTGCCAATTCCAGCACCAGCGCCGATGATCATACTGACTTAAGGTATTATAGCTGAGGCAACTTTCCTGTCAACCCAAATTCGAATAGATATTCGAAGGAGAGAGCTGATATGCGTATTGTCCTCGATGCCATGGGAAGCGACACCCACCCCGAGCCTGAATTGATCGCTGCGGTCGAGGCTGCTAAGCGTTGGGGCGAGCCAATCCTTGTCACCGGACCGGAAGAACTCCTCAAACCGAAATTCGCTGAGTTGGGTGCTAGCCCAGATCTGGTACGCATCATTCACGCTCCTGAAGTTCTGATGATGACAGACGCTCCTGCACGCTCCGCGCGTGGGAAAGCAGAGAGTTCGATGGCGGTCGGGATGGAGCTATTGAAAAATGGAGAGGCGGATGCTTTCGTTACCGCTGGGAATACAGGCGGCGCGATGGCCAATGCGCTCTTTCGCCTCGGTCGGATTCGTGGGGTAAAGCGGCCTGCACTGGGGACAATCTTCCCGGTTCGTGGTGGCCATGCCATCTTGATCGATATCGGCGCGAACGCGGACTGTCGTCCGATCTATCTAATGCAATTCGCCATTTTGGGAGCAGTTTACGCCGAGATCATTCAGCATAAATCATCACCGCGAGTAGCGATCCTTTCCAACGGCGAAGAACCTGGAAAAGGAAATTCCTTGGTCAAAGAGACCTTCCCCCTGCTCCAGCAAGCTGGATTGAACTTCATCGGAAATGCCGAGCCAAAAGAACTCTTTTCAGGAAAAGTGGATGTAGCGGTTACAGACGGATTTACGGGGAATGTATTGGTCAAGACCAGTGAGGCGGTGGCGAGCCTATTAATTGACATCATCCGAACTGAAATCAAAGCCTCTGCCACATCAGCCCTTGGCGGTCTTCTCGCCAAACCTGCTTTCCGCCGTGTCGGTAAGATGATGGATCCTTCAGAGTACGGCGCAGCACCCTTGCTTGGCGTGCGTGGACTGGTCTTTATTGGACATGGCCGTTCCGATTCGAAAGCACTGATCAATGCCATTCGTGTTGCGCGGGAAGCGGTCGCAGGCGGGCTGATGGAAGCCCTCCAAAATGCCATTCTCACTCGCCTGCCCCTGGAGGCTTCTACTGAGGAGGAAGATTGAGTACACCCAGGCAGGATAGGATCCGTGTCGTCATTACTGGTTTAGGTTTGCTCACGCCTTTAGGTTCTGATCTTGATCGTTTTTGGGCTGCGCTTCTCAAAGGCGAATCGGGGATTCGGAAGATCTCCCTCTTTGATGCGAGCGATCTCCCCTGTCAAATCGCTGGCGAAGTACCTGATTATCATCCAGAAGAATATATGCCTTTGAAGGAAGCGCGCCGAATCTCGCGCGCTTCTCAAATAGCCCTGGCCTCTGCTCAACGAGCGATCGCAGATTCAAGGCTGCAAATACCTCTGAAGAATCCTGAGCGTGTCGGGGTGTATTTTGGGACTGGCTTTGGCGGCTTTGAACGCGCCATCGAAGGCATCGAGGAAATAAAACTCAAAGGAGTTTCGCGAATAAGCCCATTTTACTTGCCCTCGGCTATCCCCAACATGCCAGCTTTTCATGTGACCCAATATGTCGGCGCTGCGGGTCCCAACAGCACCATTACAACCGCCTGTGCAACTGGGACGCAAACCATTGGCGAAGCCGCTCAGGCGATTCGAAATGGCTGGGCGGATGTAATTCTCGCTGGCGGAACAGAAGCAATGATCCAGCATTTCGCTGTAGCGGGATTTGCTGCCATGCGCGCTTTACCCATCCATTACAACGATCAACCCGAAAAGGCTTCTCGGCCTTTCGATGCCAAACGTGAGGGATTTGTCTTTTCCGAAGGGGCCGCTTGTTTGATACTTGAAGAGCTCGATCACGCGCTGGCTCGCAACGCCCATATCTACGCTGAGGTGCTCGGATATGCCTCCAGCAGTGATGGATTCCATATCGCCGCATCGGATCCTGACGCCAAAGCTCCGGTCCGGACGATGCGCCTCGCTTTGCACGATGCGAGGATTACGCCTGAAGAGGTGGATTACATTAATGCTCATGGGACTTCCACCCCACCCAATGACAGCGCAGAGACAAAAGCCATTAAAGAGGTCTTCCAAGGACATGCCTATTCGATCCCGATCTCTTCGACGAAATCCATGATCGGGCATGCCATGGGAGCCGCAGGAGCGATTGAAGCTGCCGTTTGCGCTATGACTCTTGACCGGCAACTCATCCACCCGACCATTAATTATGACTTCCCTGACCCGGAATGTGACTTAGACTATGTTCCTCATCACGCTCGCCAGGCACATGTGGAGATCGTCTTATCCAATTCGTTCGGTTTGGGCGCACAAAATGCCTGCCTCGTCTTTCGTCGTTTCCGTTAGATGGATCTCTGAGAGGATTTATCCATTGAATATGGATTCGCTTAGGTAGTTGCGATAACATTATGAGAAGGAATCAATCGAGGCTCTTGGCTATTTATCCCCTTGCCACTTAAATGTGGAAGGAGAGCAATTGCTCAAGCCGATTACTATGATCTCCATAGTATTACATCGCAATGTTGAATTTTGATAATTTGCCCGGTCTCACCCCCCTTTCATCCCCCCATTTGCGCCACCAAAAGCCATTTAGGGAGAGGCCTGAACAGCGCAAATGGGGGGACAGAGGAGGATCATAGGTGAATCGGAATGAAGGCTGATATGGCAGAGTAGATAGGAAGGAGAGACAATGCAACGATATGCCAATGATCAGGCAATAAAAACAAAAGCGCGCATGGGGAAGGTTCTAACGATAATCGGCATCGCTTTGATGGTGCTTGGATTGGTTTTCGTCTTCAGCCAACAAGAAAGGATCGACCTTTTCTACATCTTCTATTCACTTTCACTTGGAGGCATCTTGCTTTTCCAAATGGGTACGATACTACAGAGGCGTTGGGGAAGTCCAAGGATCGATGAGAAGATGGATCAGGCCTTAAAAGGACTCGATTCGAAATATGCCCTTTTTCACTATCAATTGGGGACCCACCATGCGCTAATCGCTCCATCCGGTATCTACGCACTCGTGCCAGTCGCATTAACTGGGGAGATCATTTTTGAAGATGGAAAGTGGCGGCAAACTCAGATACGCAGAGGAAAATCACGAACAAAAGAAATCAAATATTTGGAATCGGAAGCAGAACTTGAAGCCCGTTCACTCAATCGAGCGCTAAAACGAAAGGTTGACCAAGAATTCCCCCCTGCTCAATCTTTGCTCATTTTTTTAAACCCGAATGCCACGCTACAAATAGAAGGCTCGTCCTATCCTGCTGTTCACATTAAGAAATTGAAGGATTATATCCGTAAGCTTGGAAAGGGTCCGACTTTATCGAAAGAAGAAGTCTCCCAATTGGTTAAGAAATTAAGATTGAAATAAAACCCATACAAAAAAAAGCAGACTGACTTTAGGTTCAAGATTTAGTCAGCAAACCTTTTCTCGAGAGTCATAACTATCTAAGGGGATCGATCGTCTTGGCACTGGCGTTCGCCAGCACCTTCAACATCATTTTGAGATGACAGTTGCCTTCTTCTCCCTCCATACTCCCCGATCAAGGACAATAAGTCCCTTCTTCCGAAGATGGCATTCTCCAGCTGCACAACCTGAAGAATGTCGCAATACATGCCTTATGATTGGTGAGCGGCAACAACTGACCTATACTTAAGTAAATAAATTCGAGGCCTTGTTTTTTCATACACTCGATGGTTTACCCATAATTGTTTGAGGAAAGGAAGGGTCAATCACTCCCCCTTCTAACATCAATGAGAAGGGACGATATCAAAATGTCAGCCCCTTCTCTACAAGGATATACGCAAATAAAAAGTCCGAACAATATGGATTGCGAAGATAATATCTAAAGAGGCGATTTGCTTGAACAAGCGCATCGCCTCCTCAGTGTGCGCGTACAATCTATCCTTTTAGGAATTCCTCGATTGCCTCTTTGCTGATGCGGTAGGCACTGCCGATCTTCTTCGCCTTTAATTGTCCTGCTTCAATCGCGGCAATGACATCCTCTTCGGCCACTCTGAGAAAACTGGCTGCTTCCGAAGGGGTCATCACGGATGGAGGACCACTCGGCGCAGGCGCTCCAGCTTGAGCGGCAGCGCCACCGGCCGCTCCCTGCCTCAAAGCATCCTGAAGGGCGCTGCCGATTCCCATTCCAGCGCCGATCCCGGCCGTGAGGCCGGCGCCGCCGGCTGGATTCTGGGCTGCATCTCGCATCGCATCAGCCGCCTGAAGTTGGGTGTAGGTTGCCATATCAAGCATACCCATAGCCCGCAACTCCTCAGCAGACTTCTCTGAAGGCTTCAAACTCTCGATATAGAAAGCTTTCAATGTGAGGCCGATGGCCTTGAAGTCATCCTGTGCTTTTGCGCGTATGCCAGCGCCTAATTCCTCAACCAGTCCGATTAATTCAGGAACACTGGTCGCCCCTGTAGTCTCGCCAAGCAGATCCGATAGTTTCGACAGCAGCATTGATCGCAACCGAGCCTGAATATCACCCGTGCGATAGATACCTGTCGTTCCGACGATCTGGGTGACGAATTGCTGCGGATCGGCAACTTGAAAACCGTAGGTTCCATACCCTTGGAGGAGGGCAACACCCAATCCCATACCAGGATTGCGAACGATGATTGGTTGAGGCGTTCCCCATTTCTCATTGGCGAACTCACGCATTGAAACGAAGTAGACTTCCGCAGTGAAGGGTGTTCGATCGCCGAAAGCTTTTCCAATCAAGCCGATCAACAGGGGGACATTGGCCGTGGTAATCGTATGCCGTCCTGGGCTAAAGGTATCCAATGCTTTCCCGTCTCTGAAGAAAACGGCTATTTGTGATTCTCTTACAATCACCTGGCTGCCGATACGGAAATCGCCTGATCCCTGCTCTGGGAAACGATGGACGATCTCATCACGCATCTCATTCGGATATTCAACAACATCAAAAATTCTTGCCATGTTTAACTCCTTCCCTTACGACTTCAACTAAGTTGCCAGGATGACATCCATACGACGATCGAAGGTGTCTAACGCTTCCTGGCTTAATTTCACAAGATGACGAATGGCCGCTGGAAGACCATCCGTATCAATGGAGGCTTCAACATTATCCACCGCATTGGACACGTTGGCCACATTGTCCAGCAGAGCAAGATCAAAATCGTAAATTTTTTGAAGCTCCTCTTTATTGACTCGCGCTACATCAAAAAAGCCAGCATAGCCATATTCTGCCCGGCGAATACGATCGGCGAAAATTCGCATTTTTATGGCCGCTTCCTCAAGATCATCAAGCAACTTGATCTGACCGGCCGAGATGATCTGCCGCTGAATGCTGGACACCCGCGACCATTGTTCTTCGTAGCGTTTTGCAATCTCCTCTCTGAGTATCTTGTCTGCATCCCGCCGAGTCTCACGATCGAAGTAGCCAAGAAACCCGGATACGGTATTGCGGATCTTACTAATAAAATCCTTCCCTTCTGTTATTTTCCCTAGTGGATCACTCATGCCTAACTCCCTGAATGTAAATTTCGATTCCTGAATGCGATTATAACGATGAATAGTTGAATGAGCAACATAAGACTGAATAAAAACTGACAGATCGTGGAAATTGAATGAATGAACAAGTATAATCGTGAGCGGCAAGGTACCGCCGATTAAGGAGTAAACAATGGGAGTCTTAGAGACACTCAATCACATAGCTGCCACGCTGGATAATAGTATTGAATTGGTTAAGAGCTCAAAGATAATTATCAAAGACCGAAAAAAGATACAGGAAAATATCGAAGCCATCGTTCGGATTGCGGTTCTTGATGACGAGCCTGAGCGGTCCGTTGCTCGATGGATCATACGCGAGTGCGCGCTGGAAATGGGAATCCACCTTGCCTCAACCCATGGGCTTTATACCGCCCGTGGTCGTGGAGAGGTGAGAGACGATTTCACCGTCCCTGCAATGAACTTGCGCGCGCTCCCCTATGACGCCGCAAAGGCGGTTTTTCGTGCTTCTAGGAAGATCGATGCCAAAGCGCTCATTTTTGAAATCGCACGCTCAGAAATGGCTTACACAAGCCAACAACCTTCAGAATATGTCGCTTCCATCCTGGGCGCGGCGATCGCCACTGGTTACGAAGGCCCGGTTTTCATCCAGGGTGATCATTATCAAGTCAGTGCAAAAAAATACACAATCGATCCAGAAGCTGAAATAGGTGCGTTGAGGAATCTAGTCCTCGAATCCATCCGCGCGGGTTTTTTCAATATCGATATTGACACTTCAACACTTGTCGATCTGTCCAAGAAGACCATTCCAGAGCAACAGGAAATCAATTGTCAATTGAGTGCAGAGCTGTCTGCATTCATTCGCAAACATGAACCTACGGGGATGACCATTTCGCTTGGCGGCGAGATCGGTGAAGTCGGAGGGCAAAATAGTACCGAACCCGAATTACGAGCTTATATGCAAGGATTCAGCAAAGTACTCGCTCGCCTTGCCCCGAAAGCGCCCGGTCTTTCGAAGATCAGCATTCAAACTGGAACAACCCATGGCGGCGTTGTCATGCCTGACGGCTCGATAGCACAAGTAAAAGTAGATTTTAATACCCTACAGAAGCTCTCGGCTGTTGCCAAAGAATATGGAATGGGCGGGACAGTCCAGCACGGCGCTTCAACACTGCCCGAAGAGGCCTTTTCACGTTTCGCTGAATCAAACGCCTTGGAAGTGCACCTGGCAACAGGCTTTCAAAATTTGATGTATGATCGCTTATCTGAAGATCTTCGTCAGGAAATGTATGCTTACTTGAATGAGCATCATAGCGATGAACGAAAACCAAACCAAACAAATGAACAGTTCTATTACCAGGCCCGTAAAAGAGCCATCGGCCCGTTTAAGAACCAACTTTGGAATATGCCGATCGCCACTCGTAAAATGATCGGAGACGCCTGGGAAAGCCAATTTGACTTACTCTTTGATAGTCTCAACATTGGCGGAACAAAGGAAGAAGTTGAACGTCATATTCAGGTTGTTCCGATCCATGAACCCATCTCATCCTTTGTTGGTGAGGGTTTGACTGCTGAAGAACCCAGCGATTTGGCTGATTAGGACTGATACGGATGTCCCTCGCCGGACAGCGTTTACAACCTGATCGTTATATGATTATCCCCCGCATACTCACCTTTCTCATACGCAAGGATGAGGTTCTCCTTATGCGTCTGGCTGCCAATCGTGGGGATTGGGCAGGGTTATATAATGGTGTCGGAGGCCATATCGAACAAGGCGAAGATCCACTATCGGCCGCAAGACGGGAAATCAAGGAGGAAAGTGGACTCACCCCCGATCGTTTAAACCTCTGTGGTGTCATCATCATCAACACCGGTAAAAAACCAGGCATTGGTCTTTATGTATTCGTGGGGGAGATCAATGAATCCAATATTATCCTACCATGCACAGAAGGTGTCCTTGAATGGTTGAAATTGGGGGGGATAGACCAATTACCGCTTGTCGAGGATCTCCCCCAACTCCTTCAGAAATCGATCGATGCATACAAATTTGGTATTCCTTTTTCCGCATTGTACGATTACGATCAACAGGGCAAACTAGAAATCCATTTTGGAGTCTAAGGAGGTTGCCATTTCGTCGAAGTTGAGAATTCACCCTTGGCTTGGGTGGTCAGGCCTTTTAATCATGCTGATCGCTGAAATCTTGCTTCTAAACGGGAATCGGTTTGTTGCCATCTGGATGACCCCGATCATGTGGACAGGATATATTCTGGCCATGGATGCGATTATCTATCGTTTCAAAGATGACTCTTGGATCAGTACACGCTATCGAGAATTACCCTTCATGATCTTACTCTCCGTAGGTGTTTGGCTAATCTTTGAGGTTTACAATTTTCATCTTCAGAATTGGAGCTATGAAGGACTGCCATCGAACATAATAGTACGGGATATAGGCTTTTTCTGGTCCTTCGCCACGATTATGCCCGCTATTTTCGAGACAACTGACCTATTAGAAATGATCTTTCAGCGAAAAATAAAATCCCTTTCTATCCCTATATCAAAATATCCTTCAATGAAGTGGGAATGGATCTCAATGCTCGCAGGTTTCATTATGATCATTGTACCGATTAGCTTTCCCCAGCATATTGCTTCATTTCTTTTTGCACTCGTATGGATTGGTTTCATTCTCCTTCTTGAACCGATAAATAGGCGTATTGGCGCCCGATCTCTATTAACAACTGGCTCAGCAGGAATCTTTCGAGGGCTTGCTCTTCTGACTGCGGGTTTGTTTTGTGGTTTCCTATGGGAGGCATGGAATTACCAGGCATTCCTTGCAAATGGGGCTCATTGGGTATACCTCATCCCTGAGTCTTTGAGGGTTTTCGGCTGGCATTATGGCATGATGCCTGCAATTGGTCTTTTGGGCTTTCCTCCTTTTGCTCTGGAGTTGAATGCTTTTTATGAATTCTTTCGTAAGATCCTTGGTGGGGATCGGCTCTTTCTGAGTTCAGCTGGAATCCGTTCAAAAGAGTGACACTCCATAATTCTGCTCACAAAAACAGCGCAGTAGCTTTTTTGACATGACTTCCTGTTTTGAGACAGTATCCGCACCCGCCCATCCGGCTATATATTAGTGACACTTTGTCCACAATTTCATTCATTATTGCTGAGAGAATCGATCTCCGATAAAAATGTCCATGTGCTACTTTTGTTCGGAAATTCTTTATTGCTGATTCATGATTTCCATCAAAACAGAGACATAGAGACTGTCTGCACAATTGACATTTTTTTGGTGTTAATTAAACGGTGGCTGAGAGCCGCACATCTTGGAAGAAGAAATAAGCAGATCTTCTGACAAAACTATTCTGAAGATGATCCGGAAAGTCACTCCCCCTTAACCCCCTGGAAACTCGTAAAACACCAATAAGGTGCTGCCATAACGTCGCTGATCAAATTCGACTAAGTCATCAAGAACAAGTTGTTGATACTCTTCGGGATGCATTTGAGCGATGACCCATGCATCAGGATTTAACCAATGGGTGAATTTCTCCAGCTCCAAAACCGCCCTCTCCCACAATCCATGATACTGAGGAGGGGCAATATAAACGTAATCGAACAGATCCGCCTTGCCTCTCTCAAGAAACTGGAATGCATCTCGACGTTCGATCTGAGCTTTATTCATGAGTCCTGTTAACTCAAGATTGGCGCGCATGGTACGTACAGCCAAATGATTGACATCGATAAAAAGCGCGAATGCCGCTCCTCTGCTGAGAGCTTCAATCCCCACACTGCCCGTACCAGCAAATAAATCAAGGATGCGAGCGTTTCGGATCTCGGGTCCGATGATATTAAAGAGGGACTCTTTCGCTCGATCTGCAATCGGTCGTGTCCCCTCCCCTGGCACCATAAGAAGCCGTCGACCCTTTGCAGTCCCCGCAATTACACGCGGACCCGACATTGAATTGACCTTTCCTCAGCTAAGGCCGTCATACCTGGAATTCCCCCTGGGATTTTATCCAATCTCAACCGCAACTCGAGCGGCCATGAGGTTTCCAAAAGGCGCAATGATCGGCACCACACAACCAGTACCTAAGATCAGCCCCCGCCCTCCGTCCATTGCATGAATGGCTTGAATGGCTTCTTGGCGGACAGTATCCGGATTCCCAAGCACCAGTGTTTCCCAACGCGACAAACCTCCGCAAACTGCTACTTTCAGCCTCTTTTTCCCTGTTGGCAGATCGGGCGACGTCTCCCGATCGTGCCAATTCACCACCTGTACATGGTATTGCTCTGCAAGATCGAAGAACAGATCTTCTCCATGGAGATGAAGAACATTAAGCCAAAGATCACTTGCTGCCTCAAGCACCCGGTTATCAAATAGTTCGCCAAATTGCCGATAGCCTTCCCGATCGAAATATCGATAAGAGCCATGTTGGATTGCATAAAAGATACCAACAATACCATGTTTCTTCGCTTGCTCGATGAATGCAACCGTCGATTTTGCTATTGTCTCCAATCCCGCCAGTACATCCTCCGGGTTTCGATGAATATGGACGAACAAACGATCCGTCCCCGCCAGATTCTTTGCTTGAGCCAAAGGGCTAAAAATGGTCTGGATATATGGGATTTCCTGTCCAACCTTCTCGCTCAATAGACGAAGCGCCTCTAGTTGTGCAGCCAATCTTCCTGTTTCTGGGTTTAGGGCAATGAGGGAACGCCAATCCTTCGCCTCTTCGATTACGTGCTGAGTGTACTCGCGTGTCCCTTCCGGGTTGCCACACCATCGATCCTCAACTCCCCAATCACGAAGACAAAACGAGGACGAAGGCGATACTTTAATGAAATCAAAATCGTATGCAGATTGAAACGCGCGCGTCGCTTCCGTCAAATGAAATGGATCTTGATCGTCGACAGGAAAATGTCGCCAAAGTACGACCGGAGGTCGATCAGCGATCTCACCCGCGATTGCTGCCAATAGACGTTCTTTCTTACTGATCATTTTCGTTCCCATGTCTCCTTTTCAAGATTCCATTCACCAGTCTCGATGATATTAACATGACCGATGGCCAATCTTCTAAGCATTGCCCCACGTATCTGATCCTCCAGAATTTTTGTCTTATCTATAACCGAAGTAAAGATCTTAAGAGCGTCATCTTTCTTTCCCAATTTTTTCAATACAAGACCGAGTGGATAGAGGACTTCCAGATCATCCAAGAAGCGGCTTTTAGCAATTTGGAGGGCATCCATCGCCTCCTCATATAATCCATTTCCATACAATGCCCATCCCAATTTTAGGTGATTCTGGATATCCTTTGGATTTAGCTGGACCTGTTGCTTTAAATCTTCAAGGGAGCCTTCGACTTGTATTTCGATATCGCTCTTTTCCATGTTCGCGTCCTCTCTTGGAATATAAGTCAATCAAACCATCGCGTTACTATTCAAAGATTGTAAACTGGATGCCCAAAAGGTCAATTCTTGGGGAGCAGATCCGGTATCCGCCCTGGAAATTCGGCAACTGGCACCCCCGCAGACTCAAGCGCTTTGATCTTGCTTGCAGCCAATCCAGTATCACCTTCCACAATCGCCCCTGCATGTCCCATCCGCTTACCGGGAGGCGCGGTTTTACCGGCAATGAAGGCCGCGACTGGCTTTGTCATCCGATTTCGAATGAATTCTGCTGCTCTCTCTTCATCCGCCCCGCCGATCTCACCAATGAGCACTACTTTATCTGTAAGGGGATCATCTTCAAACATCCCGAGAACATCAATAAAATTGGTCCCCATAATCGGATCTCCTCCAATCCCAACACAAGTGGAGATGCCCATTCCATTGAGTTTTAAGGCATAAAGTACTTCATAGGTCAGTGTTCCGGAGCGGGAAACAATGCCAATGTTCCCGGGTTCAGCGATTTGTCCTGGAATGATACCGACCTTGCATTCCCCTGGAGTGAGAATTCCAGGACAATTCGGTCCGATCAGACGTACACCCTTCTGATCTACAATTCGTTTTACCTGCATCATATTTGAGATAGGGATCCCTTCTGTAATACATACAATTAGCGGGACCCCTGCATCTGCCGCCTCTAAGATTGAATCTGTTGCAAAATGAGCGGGCACAAAAATGACGCTGCAATTTGCCCCTGTTACTTCAACTGCTCCCTTGACCGTATCAAAAACCGGGATCTTTCCGTCCAGCACCCACTCGCCACCCTTTCCTGGTGTCACTCCAACGACAATTTGGGTGCCATATTCCATCATTTGGACCGAATGGAAGAATCCTTCCCGTCCAGTTATTCCTTGCACCAGTACACGAGTCGATTTATCAATCAGGATGCTCATGCGATCGCTGCCTCCTTAACTACCTGAACAGCGATCCTTGCTGCCTCTTCCAAGGACTCCGCCGTGATCATCTTCGCCTGCGATAGAATAAGTCGTCCTGCCTCTTCGTTGGTACCAACCAAACGGACAACCATTGGCACGTTCGATTTTTCCGCCTCCAATGCGGTCAATATCCCTCGAGCTACCTCGTCACAGCGAGTGATGCCTCCGAATACATTGACCAGGATTACCATTACTTTTGGATCTGCCAAGATGATTTTCAAACCGGCTGCAACTTTCTCCGCAGTCGCGCCACCTCCGATATCCAGAAAATTGGCTGGCTCTCCGCCACAGGCTTTGGCCACATCCATGGTTGTCATTGCCAGGCCCGCGCCATTTACCATGCATCCGATATTTCCATCCAACTTAACATAAGAAAGACCATACATGCGGGCTTCGTGCTCCGCAGGAGCTTCCTCATCAATATCCCGCATCTCAACCAATTCAGGATGCCGAAAGAGACTGTTGTCATCAATGACCATCTTCCCATCCAATGCCAGCAGCCGCCCATCTTTCGTGATGACCAGGGGATTGATCTCAGCCAGGGAAGCGTCGTTTGCACGGTAAGCCTCATACAGACCAAGCGCGATGGAAATAAACTCTTTCCAATGTTCTCGAGGAAGTTCAATGGCAGAAGCGAGATAGCGCGCCTGGAATACCTGCAAACCCAAAAGTGGATCGATGGTTTCCTTGACAATTTTTCCCGGATCAGTGCGTGCAACTTCCTCAATCTCCACCCCACCTTCTGATGAGGCAATCATCACAGGACAATATTGGGAGCGATCATTGGTCACACCAAGATAAATCTCACTTGTTGGTTCTACCGCTTCGTCTACCAAAACCTTTCGGACAGGCAGGCCTTTGATCTTCATACCCAGGATTTGTGTAGCCAGCTCTTCCGCCTCTTCAGGCGAGTTTGCTAACCGGACTCCGCCCGCTTTTCCACGCCCTCCAACAAGTACTTGAGCCTTCACGACAACCCGATCCCCTAATTCATGCGCGATGTTCTTCACTTCTGCTGATGTCGAAGCAACACGGCCATGCGGGATCGGTATTCCATATTCAGCAAAAATCGTTTTCGATTGATATTCATGCAGTTTCATCCATTATCCTTTCTATGGTTTTGCAACGGGCGCATAGGCGCGATTTGGAAGTTAAGGCATTTCAACTTGGAAATGCATTAATCGATGATTACGTGCATCGGACACCCAAAGACTTCCGTCAGGTCCAAAGGCCAATCCACATGGTAATCCAAATTGATTCGGACCTGCTCCATAATCACCCCAGCCTGTAAGAAATTGCCCATCTCTATCAAAACAGAGAATCCTGAAACCTTCGGGGTCACTCACACAAACCTGCCCACTTGGCGAAACAGCGATATAGGGCTTGTTGTCGAGTGATGTGCCATACCAGCCCTCTATCTCCCATTCTTTGACCATCTGGAAATTTCCATCACTGATTTCTTCAAATACAATCACCCGTTGATCCCATGTATCAGCCACATACAGGCGTCCATCTTCATCCATCGCTAGCCCCACCGGTTCATTCAATTGTGCCAATCCGTAATCAGTTCCCCCGAATTGCCCCAAATAGGCGCCTTTATCGTCGAAAAATATGACTCGTTTATTGCCTGTATCGGCAACAAATACTCGGCCCTGTCTATCTGCCAATACTGCCCTCGGTCCCCAAAAGACATCACCCTCCTGACCCTGTCCTTCTTTACCGAATGTACCCAAGAATTCGCCTTCCGATGTGAAGTATTGGATCCGATGTCCCCAGGTATCAGCCACATAAACCGTCCCCTCAGGTCCAATGGCGATACCCCAGGGGCTTCCATGACCCCAAGGATCATTAAAACCGCCATCCGGAAGCTCCCCGCTGGTGATATTGGTATACTGACCCCACTCGGCTAAGATTTCGCCATTCGCACTGATATGCTGTACACGATGGTTTCCTGCGTCTGCAATATAGACCGATCCATCCGCTGCTACAGCAATGGAACGCGGTGACATAAATTGACCGGCAGCGTTCCCCGGCTGACCGATGACTATATCAGCACTTATTTGAATCATCTTCTCGGCATAGGGATCGACATAAGCAAATTCAGGCGAAGCGGCAGCAATTGTGCCGGAATCCCATACCAATGAAGCCACATCCTTGCGAAGGTAGAGGCGCATATCATCTGCCGGAGACCAATTTTCAAGAGACATATCTTTGCCAGTAACCGTCGCATACTCGGAATAATCGCGATTGAGCCAAATTTCCCATAACGCATGACGTTTCTCTCGTTCGAATAAGAAGGGCTTAATATGCTTCCATACCCTAACACCGTAATCGATGAAATTCATCGACCGATTGGACAACATCGGATCGGAATTTTGATCAGCCAGAAATTCATATTCGATATTTTTCCACCCTAAATTAAAATAATCCTGCATTGGCCACCACATACGGATGTATTCGAAACTAAAATATCCACGTTGTAGGAGTGGCTCAACCTTCTGGTAATTATCGTTTCCCACGATGATGAGGGGATTGTCCACCAAATCCCGGCCAGGACTTTCCCCAAAATAGCGTTTATTTGGATAATTCCTTAAATACCAGGTATATGGCCAAGAGACATCATTATCATAGGCCACTTGAACAGCCAGCCCATCCGTCGTTCTACGAGAAAATTCTTCCACTTGCGAGAGCACCGTTTTAACCCCTGTAGCCGAATGGGCATAGACGAGGAATTCAGTGGCTTGATCGTAGGTCTGGTACGCAGCGCGAAAGGAAGTCCGAATCGTTAAGAGATACAAGACTCCAATAATCACCCATCCCCCGTATTGGAACATGCTCCGAATATCGACCCTTCTTGATGCGAAATAAATGGCAACGAATGCTCCTATCAACACAGCAAGGGAAGCGAAAAAAGCAGAGTTATCCCGCAATGCTGATAAGTCACTCCCTTGAAAAGGCGGATGAAGTCCAAAAATCGCGTCGATAAACTTTATGAAACTGAATAGGGAAACGATGATTAAACCAAATAGCAGCCAACTTCCTCCAGAACGGAAGATCGTCCAATCGGTTTTTTCAACTGCCTTTCCCAGCCCCCATCCCGTTAACAAAATCATCGGTAGAGCAATATGAACAGTTAGCCAGGGCATCTTCTCGCCCGCGAAAGAATAAACAATCAAGGAAGTGATGGTCCAGCAGCCTAATAAGCCAATCGCCAGGATTTCACCTTTCGAGTTCTCTTCTTCTACCCCATCCTGTTTTAATGGTTCCTTATTCTCTCGCCTCGACTTGCCTTCGGATCGATCTTGCCTGGTTTTTGCAAATGCAAACCAGGCAGCGATCAATGTACCCACGGCAGGCAGGAATTCGTAAATTGGGATCTGGATCAGGAAGTAATAAAACCAGGGTTGCCCTCCCCTTTCAACTTTATGCTGATCCAACCAATACGCTAATGAATTTACCAATCCCGAATCAAATCCATATTTGTGGGTGAACAAAGAAGTATAAAGAATAATGAAAGGTCCCCAAAACACCCCCATGGCGATTAACCATTTACGCCAATTCCATAGAAGACCGATTGCAGCACTGAGCACAAAGAGCACAATGACCAGGATCCCGGTCTGCGTTGAAAATACAGAGGTGTTCTCTGGCAGCGGTTCCCATCCCAGAATTTTAGCTGGCAGGCCTGCTAATTGAGGCATTGTCACTGTTAATGTAATCACAAGCAAATCTAATGTTGGGAACTGAGTGCGCAGGCGTTTGCCAAAGGAAAGAAACAGGGGAATACACATCAGCAGAACACCCACGAAAGTAACCAACAGGCTCAAGATAAAGAGTGGCGGAAGACCGCCTTCAGCGAAATTCAACGCTGTTGAGGATTCTAACGATTCGAGGGTTGAACTTGATTCTAATGGAACTTGTGATCGCCCAGCAAAAAACGCCATACCGGTAACGAGCACCCCGAAGACGGTTGTGCAAATTCCTGCCATAAACATGACTTTGCGATCCCGACGATCCCATGGGCGTTTCCACAAATCCCAAGCAAGATACCCGCCTAAGAAGATCATGATTTGAAGAGCATAGATAAACGAGGTTTCCTTGGTTGCAAAGTGAAGAGATAGTGATGCAGAAAGTAGGACAAGCCAACGTAGTTTTCGTGTTTGATAATAGGCAAAAATAGCCCAGAACATGAGTAGCGCCAGAACGACCACAAACGCTTCATTGCGAACGTATCTCTGGTAATACAACATATACGGGGAAGCCGCCATCAATGCCGCTGCAAAAAGCGCTCCCCAACGCCCTATCCACTTACGAAAAACATAAATAAGAGCGATCGAGATCACACCTGCAAACGCAGCTGGGATACGGGAAGAGGCATCAGAATCGCCAAAGAGAAAATAGGAGAGGGCAACCAGATGAAATTGTAAAGGACCGTGCATCATAGGACTATGCTTATAATCCTGGTATTCCAAGTATCGCCATGAATAGTAGGTATGCAGGCTCTCATCGTGACTCATCACCCGACTCTCGAGATCATAGAAGCGGGTGAGGAAAGCAGCAACAATTAATACAAAGTAGACCAGTTTCTCAGTATCGATCCTGACACCCAGATTAAGAAACCGATCTAGAAAAAACCTATCCTTTTCATTACCATCTAACAACGTCGCCATCCTATCTCCTTCTCACACGGGTGCTGTCTGTCTTCCCCTGGTGTCTGTCTTTGGAAGCACCTTTGCTCCTGGAAACACGATTATTTATTGGATCCGTGCGGATTCTCCTTAATTCGTCAACTTCTGATTTTGTGAGATAACGCCAAGAACCGGATTTTAGCCTACCAAGTTTCAAAGGGCCAATTCGCACCCTGATTAAACGCTGAACCGTGAGACCAAGCAAATTCGCGACCTCACGAATTTGTCGCTTTCTCCCCTCTCGTAGAATGACTCGTAGCCAAGGTAACCCATCTCCTCGCTTCTCAAGTCTTACGATTGCTGATTGAGTTCGTACTCCATTGTCGAGGCGAAACCCTTTGCGCCACATCCTTATTTGATCTGCACTGGGGTGCATATCCAATAGGACACGATATTCTTTCTCATGCGCATAGCGGGGATGCATCAACTGGTTCGCAAGTGCCCCATCGTTGGTAAAAATAAGCATTCCTTGGCTGTCCAGATCCAGCCTGCCCACCGGAAATACTCGCGTAGGAATATCAACCAAATCAAGGACTGTAGATCGCCCTCCTTGGGATCGCGATGAAGAGAGCACCCCCCTTGGTTTATTTAAGAGAATATAGAGTTTCTCTTCTTCAGGTCTAATGAGCTCTCCATTAAGACGAATCTCGTCTGTTTCAGGATCTGCCTTTGCACCAATTCGAATCGCGTGCGAATTGACCGTTACTTGTCCAGCCTCAATCAGTGACTCACAATATCGACGCGAGCCGATGCCAGATTGAGCAAGGATTTTCTGCACCCTCTCTTGTGGCATAAGGAACTCACTCCCTTTGTCCGTGACCATTCAACGAGTATCGCTCTCGCATTTCAGAAAGTTGCCCGTGATTTAATGGGGGCAAGTCTTTGATCGCTGAGAGCCCAAAGTAATGTAAAAAGTCCGCTGATGTTGTGTAGATGATCGGACGTCCCGGTCCCATACCTCGTCCTGTCTCTTCGATAAGTCCGTACCGTAACAATGTCCTCATAACGCTATCAGAATTGACTCCGCGTATCATATCAATTTGCGGTCTCGTAACAGGCTGCTGATAGGCGATAATGGCAAGCACTTCCAGAGCTGAGCGACTTAATTTTCCGTTGTCTTCAATGTTCAATAGCTGTTCAACGTCTCGGGCGAATTCTGGCGCACTGGTCAATTGATATCCGCTGCCATGCTTTTGAAGACGAATACCGCGATGTGAAAGCGATGATTCTAGATTTTCCAAGGTTCGCTTCACCCTTTGAGGAGGGATATCGAGGATATTGACCAATTGATTGACGCTTAACGGTACAGAGGATATAAAAAGCAAAGCCTCTATTCGAGCTTCTAATGAATTCTGTTCGTGAGTGTTTATTCCATTCTCAGCCATGCTATAATGTCCGGCTGGACTTGAACCTAAATTCTATTCTTCTGGCTGTTTCATCAATTCTGTCCATTATTCCTCCAGTGAAACAACCTTTTCTGAAAAGGTATAGGTTGGTTTTTCTTCTTTTGTATGAGGAGTTTCGATATACTAGTCGGGGAAAAATTATGCAACCGAGGATAGGATTGGATGGATGAACTGCAGAAGTTATCCTGGACATAAATAGGATGAGACAAGAAATAAAAACTGGCTAGGTGTTTATAATTGAATTGTGCTTCCAAGGAACATTCAAGTCCGGAATAATGTATCAAATATGGCAGTAATACGTAATAGAGATTTTTCACGTTATAGCGTTATGCAACTCAAAAACAAGCTTATCCGATATTATCGAGATCGTAATCTACGGCCAAGGCACTCCTCGACGCGCTTTTCTCTGTCCTTGAGGCTGAAATTATACCAGTCCGGTAGATCGCCAGCAACGAAGCCCTTTCCGCTTTTTGGCCTCCGCTGTCTTCTTCTGTTCCCGATACTGCTGCAACTTTGCTGTTGTACAAAGATTCCAATATCAGCCGGAACAATATCCGTATTTATTATTGCTGATGGCAAGGAGAGAATTGCTCATCTCGAGGCTGGATCGACAGTGTCTGAAGCTTTAAAACGAAGTGGTATTGAACTTGGAGCGCAGGACAAGGTTAATCCGCCCGGATATTCGCTTCTTATTAATGGATTAAAGATCACTGTTATACGAGTCACTGAACGCTTAGAGGCAGAGCAGATCACGATTCCATTCGAACGGCAAATTATTCGTAATGAAACCCTTCCTGAAGGAGAAATGCGCCTTATTCAACCAGGAAAAACTGGGATAGAAGAGATAACATACCGTATCGTAGAAGAGGATGGTCAAATTAAGCTACGTACAGCGATTAATCGCACTCTGGTCGAAGCACCCGTTCATGAAATTATGATGGCAGGCGTACAACAGTCCTATGTTCCCGTTCTATTTTCGGGAAGCATCGCCTATCTTTCGGCCGGCAATGCATGGCTCATCGATGGTAACACGGGCAATCGACGTCCCTTGCTGCTCAGCGGAGATCTGGATGGTCGTGTCTTCAAGCTTTCACCAGATCTCCGCTGGTTGTTATTCACACGCCATACTGATCCCAACGAGCAAGGGATCAATTCCCTTTGGGTGATCGACACGCAAAGCAGCTCTTCTGAACCAATTAGCCTTGAAGCCAAGAACATCATTCATTTCGCAGATTGGTCCCCTAACTCACCTTCTGCCAGTAGTTTCTATTCCATCGCTTACTCGACCGTGGAACCACGATCTGCGCCACCTGGTTGGCAGGCAAATAATGATTTACATCTTCTTATCATCAACTATTATGGCACGATCATCAACCACCAGACTATCCTCGATACAAATCCGGGGGGACAATATGGATGGTGGGGGACGATGTTCTCCTGGGCTCCTATCCAGGGAAAATTTACTTATGCCAGGCCGGATGGAATCGGGCTCGTGGACAGATCGGATGGAACTCTTCAACCCCTTATTGAAATCATTCCCTACCAAACACAAGGTGATTGGGCCTGGATCCCGCCGTTCTCCTGGAGTCCAGATGGGAAAATACTCTTTTTCATCCAACATGGGAAACCCATGGGACTGGAAAGTCCGGAAGCTTCACCCATCTTTATCATGATGTCATTTTCGAATCAGCTTGGATTTATCGGTCCTCTGACGCAACAAGCGGGGATGTTTGCATCCATCGCTTGCTCGACTGAAGAATATCGTCCACAAGGTGAGGTAGCCTACCGAATAGCCTACCTTACCGCTATATTTCCACTGGATAGCGAAAACAGTAATTATCGTCTTGTCGTTATGGATCGGGACGGTAGTAATCAGAATACCGTCTTTCCTCCAGAAGACGAGATGGGATTGAAACCGGGAAATCTACTATGGTCTCCAAGTGGTGATCAAATTGCTCTTCTCTTCCAACAGGATTTATGGATCATCGATCCTGACACCGGTTTTTCACAACAAGTGACAGTTGATGGTCAGACACTTACATTTGATTGGAAACCATAGATAATTTAGGATGGGATGGTAGTGCTAAAAACGACAGAAATAAGAATTGGAGGATGATGTGCGTATATTAGTGACAGGCGGTGCAGGTTTTATTGGTTCACACCTATGTGATCGGCTCTTAAACGAAGGCCATGAAGTGGTCGTGGTCGACAACTTGGTTACTGGGCGAATCGAAAACATCACTCACCTTGCTGGACGAGATGACTTCCTTTTCATAAAACATAACGTTTCCAACTTTATCTTCATACCAGGTAAGATTGACGCTGTGTTGCATCTAGCCTCACCCGCCAGCCCAAATCCCGCATCCCCTTATGGTTACCCTCAATTGCCAATTCAGACACTCAAAGTAGGAGCGTTAGGTACACATAATGCCCTGGGAGTGGCCAGAGCTCACGGAGCACGCTTCCTGCTGGCTTCTACCTCTGAGGTGTATGGCGATCCACAGGAGCACCCACAAACCGAGAAATATCGCGGATATGTTGATCCCATCGGACCGCGGTCTGTTTATGATGAAGCCAAACGTTTCGCCGAAGCCATCACGATGGCATACATGCGATACCATGGATTAGATACCCGTATCGCTCGCATTTTTAATACCTATGGTCCACGAATGCGCCTCGATGATGGTCGAGTTATTCCGAATTTCCTGGTTCAAGCCTTGCAAGGAAAACCGCTTACGATTTATGGAGAAGGTCTGCAAACTCGCAGTTTTTGCTACATCGACGATCTTATTGAAGCCCTTTACCGCCTCCTCATGAGAGATTATCACGAGCCAATTAATTTGGGCAATCCTATGGAAATGACCATCCTGGACCTTGCAGCGATTGTAAATCGCGTGACCTCAAATAAAGCCGGGATACAAATGCAGCCTGGTCAGCGCGATCCTTATGATCCACAACGTCGGCAACCGGATATCACGCTTGCAAAAAAGATCCTTGACTGGGAACCAAAGACGGGCATTGAGAACGGTCTCGAAAAAACACGCGAGGATTTCAGAGGCCGACTATGATGGTGAAATCTGTCCGTTTACGTCGCGAGCTAACACGGTTTATTAAATTCTCCTTCGTTGGCGTGATCGGCGCGATCGTCGACTTTGGGACTTTCAACTTACTCAATTCCGCCCTCGGTCTATGGAGTGTTGGAGCCAGTGCAATCTCCTTTACCGCAGCCGTGAGCAGCAATTTTATTTGGAATTACTTCTGGACCTATCCAGACTCCCGATCCAAACCACTTGGGAAACAAGTGATCCAGTTTGCTGTTGTGAATCTGATTGGTCTTGCCATTCGCACACCTATCTTCGCGCTGTGTGAAAGACCATTCATCTCCTTCTCTTACGACTTCATTGCTTTGCTTCCACCCACTATCCCTCCTGGTCCGGAATCAATCTTCCCTCTCGATGGAATCGTACTTGGGCGAAATCTTGCCTTGGCTCTTGCGGTGGTTGTTGTTCTGTTTTGGAACTTCGGCATCAATCGGATTTGGACATATTCCGATGTTAAATGAGGAAAACTCATTTCCCATTTCTCATGTGGAAATCTATCTGTATAATCCTATAATGAAAAGCAGTATGAATTAGGGAGGACGTCATGACTAATAATCCCAAAGGAAGACCGATCCCAGTTTATTCAACACATGGGGACTGTATGGCGTTTTTCGTCACTCCCTACTTGTATAACTTAATCGGGGAATGGGTTGGTTGGGTGGCAGATGAGAACCAAGTATTCGATGTTGATGGTTTCTATATTGGATGGCTTAGCGATGAGTGGCGTATATTACGCAGAAGAAGTCAAGGGATGAGTGAAAGACGTACCACCCCAGATCCGCCAAAAGCCATACGCACCCCTGCCACTATCCCCCTACCCCCAATGATGTCGGAACTGCCTTTTCACTTCATCGACGTTCTAGATGAAGAACCAGAACGCCTACATACTATGGATACAGGCGAGCTAAGAAATGACATGGACTAACTTAAGGATCACAGGAATGTTTTGGAGAGATATCCTACCTGAATTCTCGTCATGTGAAAGGCCTTCTTCGAGTCGGTAGGATAATAGTCAAAAGAAAGGGCTGAAAATTGAGTGAATCGGTTCAATCCCTGACGGACTTGCTTGAGATCGCTGGTTCACAACGATTTCTTGCAGCTGTGCCAGAGGAGGATCTTGGGTATGCAGAGCATTTAGCCTTCCCCTTCTTAGCCCTTGTCGGTCAGCAGGAGATGAAACTGGCACTGATATTAACACTTATCAATCCAAATGTGGGTGGCGTCCTACTTATCGGTCCCCGAGGAACCGGCAAATCTACTGCAGTCCGAAGTCTAACCGATCTTTTACCCGAAGTGCCACGGAGCCGCTGTCATTATGGCTGCTTACCTGAGGACATCGAAACTGGGGGAATAGATGCTATCTGCCCGGATTGCGCCCGACGCTACGGCGAAGGGGAGCCATTAACAACCTTGGATCGAGTACGTCTGATCGAATTGCCGCTCAACTCTCAAATTGAGGATGTTGTTGGAGGTCTGGACGAACGTGCCGCTGTGCACAACCGGCTTCGGTTAAAGCATGGTTTGCTTGCTCGTGCAGATCGGAATTTGCTTTATGTGGACGAGGTCAACCTTTTGCCGGACGATATTGTCGATGCCATCCTCGATGCAGCCGCCCAGGGAAGTTACACGGTTCATCGGGGTCCAGTGTCAGCAACTTTCCGATCCCGTTTTGCGCTCATTGGCTCAATGAATCCTGAGGAAGGTTCCCTTCGACCACAAATTCTCGATCGCTTTGGAATGAGAGTGATTGTCCGAGGGCTTGACAATCGGGATGAACGCCTGGAAGCCTATCGGCGCTCGGTGGAATTTCTGAACAATCCTCAGCGACTTATCTATAGCTATGTGGAAGTGACCACATTGGCAAGAAACGAACTTGATTTGGCTCGCAAAGCCGTTCCCAAAATAAATTTAACTTCTGAGACAGAGGAATTCGGTTTAGATCTTATCCAGGGCATGGGGGTCGAATCCCTTCGTGCAGAAATTACCCTCTTTGAAGCTGCACGTGCGCATGCCGCTGCAGATGGCCGTCAAGAAACAACAATCGAGGATATCAAGATTACTGCACCTATGGCTTTGCGTTTACGACGATCCTCGTTTATCAGGGATTACCTCACGTCCCAATCCCAGGAAGAAGAAGAAATCCGAAACCTAATTAATGGCCTTAACAAGTCACACCCTGGCTCCCCAGCCGCTTCTGCTGGAACCAGCGAAAATTCAATAAGGGAAAAGAAAACGGATCGGTCCGAGACCGATCCCTAATGGTTATGAATAACGAAGGATTATTTTAAATGCTCATTGATGTAGGTAACCACATCTCCAACTGTAGTGAGTTTCTGTGCATCCTCATCAGAGATATCTCCACCGAATTTCTCTTCAAAGGCCATGATCAATTCGACCAAGTCGAGAGAATCGGCTTCCAGATCTTCTCGGAACCTCGCTTCGGGTGTGATCTTGCTTTCTTCAGCACTTAGGTACTGCGCTATGATGGTTTTCACCTCTTCAAAGGTGTCTGACATAAGAACCCTCCTCTCAAGGGATCCAAATAACTATGTCTGGATTTTAAGCTGCTCCTCGCACAGAAGCAAGCCAATCGAATGGGTTTGGTCTTTCAAATATGGCATTCTCGTTTTAGGAACACCTGACCATGAGTAAAGTTACGCCAATATCAAAGCGAAAATCTGAGCATATCCAGATCGCCCTTAATAAAGATGTACAATCCGGAATAACGACCGGGCTGGAACGAATCCAATTTGAACACAATGCACTCCCCGATCTTGACCTGAAGCGCATCGACCTATCCACCCATTTCTTAGATCATTCCCTCAGCGCTCCTTTGCTCATCTCCTCTATGACAGGCGGGACTCCAGAGGCACAAAAGATTAATATCGAACTTGCTAAAGCAGCCCAAGCACGTGGAATTGCCATGGGGCTTGGGTCTCAACGCGCTGCCATTGAGAATCCAATCACCATGGAGACCTTTCAAGTCCGATCCTATGCACCGAACATACTCCTCTTTGCGAATCTGGCGGCAGTGCAACTTAACTATAATTTTGGTGTTGAACACTACCAACGCGCAGTCGACAGCATCGCGGCAGATGCATTAATACTTCATCTCAATCCACTTCAGGAAGCCCTCCAACCTGAAGGAGAGACCAACTTCGAGAAACTTTTGCCGAAAATCGAGGTTTTATGTCGTGCATTAACTGTGCCTATTATTATCAAAGAAGTAGGTTGGGGAATTTCTGGCCGGGTCGCCAAGGCTTTGATTGATGTGGGTGTCACAGGCATTGATGTTGCTGGCGCTGGCGGGACCTCATGGTCGCAAGTTGAAATGTACCGAGCTGAAAATGAACGACAGGCAAAATTAGCTGCAGCATTCCTCAATTGGGGGATACCAACTGCGATTGCGATTACCCAAGTTCGCAGCACTCTTCCGGATATTCCTTTGATCGCCTCAGGCGGTTTGCGCACAGGGTCTGATCTGGCAAAATGCATCACCTTGGGAGCAGATATCGGAGGGGTGGCAGCTCCATTGTTAAAAGCAACGGCTATCTCAACCGAAGCACTTCTTGAAACCATTGACTTTATCTTGGATGAATTCCGCATCTGTATGTTCGCCACCGGAAGCGCTAATATCCATCAACTACATAAAGCGAGATTGATCGATAATGAAGGCAGCTAATTCCTTTCAAAATCCGCAGATAATCGCCATGAAACAAGCTATTGAGCAAGACCTCAAAATCTCTTTGGCCCGCTTCCAGGCCGAAAAAACCGAAGGTCTGACTGATATGATTGATTATCATTTTGGTTGGAAGGATGAAAAAAATGGAAGCTCTGGAAAGCGCATCCGCCCTTTGATTACCTTACTTTGTTGTGCAGCTATCGGAAGGGAATGGCAGATAGCGCTGCCGGCTGCAAGCGCTATTGAGCTAATCCATAATTTTTCGCTCATCCATGACGATATTGAGGATCTCAGTCCTACAAGAAGAGGACGGACGACCATATGGAAAAAATGGGGGATCGCCAAAGCGATCAATCTCGGAGATGCCATCTTTGCGCTCTCTCACCTGACAGTATTCCGTCTTGAGAAGATAGGTTTATCTCATGAGCTGATACTGAGTGTCCTGGAGGTTCTCGATCAAGCGTGCATTAGATTGACAATTGGGCAACAACTTGATCTTGCTTTTCAAGAAAAAGACCAGATCTCCGAGGAAGATTATCTACAAATGATCTCCGGAAAAACCTCCGCCCTCTTATCTGCGGCAACCGCTTGCGGAGGGATTATCGCCGGTGGTGATTCAGACGTTGTTACGAATCTTAAGAACTATGGGAACGATCTAGGGCTGGCCTTCCAAATCCAAGACGACATTCTTGGTATCTGGGGGGATTCATCGAAGACAGGCAAAGATACGAATGATGATCTACGTTTAAAAAAGAAGACACTTCCGATCGTCTATGGGCTACAAAATTCTTCCAACTTCAAAGAATTATGGAATTCAAGCCTAAATAGCGATATGGCAATTGATAACCTCCGTCATGCTCTGGATGCCTCCCATGCTCTCCAATATGCTCAAGGCAAAGCAGAAGAATATCTTCAAAGAGCATTATGCTGTTTGGATACCCTTAATATAGAAAACGAATACTTTATAGAATTAAGGAAGATGACCCTTCGCCTTCTAAACCGAGAAGCTTGAAGAATGAGACATTCGCTCTTTTCTTGATGACATTGGCATTGGTTTCATTCCTGTTCTGGCAAAGCCCCGGTTTTATCCTTTGGGTGATAAAGAAACTGATAAGCGCAACAAGATGATATTTGAAGCAAGGATAATGATATGCAGTATATGCATATTGAGCTAAATATTTTGCGGGATCAGCGTAAAAATGTGATTAATTTTGCATTCACGCGGCAGATTTTTCCGCTATTGATGATCGGATTAGTTGCCATCGCGTTGCACTGATCTTCACTCATGCTATAATCGGCCATTGGTAGTGAGGAAGATGCGTAGGACAACTCGTTCACTTGGCGGTAAGTCAGCGACAGACATTAAGGCCGGACAACTTCAGGCCGGGGTAACGCTTCAGGATCGGTATTTAATCCTGGGAATCCTTGGTTCAGGTGGGATGAGTTCTGTTTATAAAGGTCGTGACCTGCATTTTCCTAATGTCACCAAATTAGTCGCAGTAAAAGAAATGATCAACTTGGCAGCCGACCCAACGATGTACGAGATGATTGTGAGGAATTTCGAACGTGAAGCGGATCTCCTCGCCACTCTCTCTCATCCTGCCATCCCACGGATTTACGACTACTTCACCCAGGATAGCAGTTCTTATCTCGTCATGGAATTTATCGAAGGCAAAGACCTCGAGGCAATGTTAAGGGATACCGATGGTTTTATGTCAGAGGAGCAAATCGTCGGATGGGCAATTGAAATTTGCGATGTATTGGCATACCTTCATAATCATGAACCACAACCTGTCATCTTCAGAGACATGAAGCCGTCTAATGTGATGGTCGACCACCATGGTCATATCCGTTTAATTGACTTCGGAATTGCGCGAGTATTCCAACCGGGCGAAAAAGGGACCATGATCGGCACGGAAGGATACTCACCTCCAGAACAATATCGGGGCGAGGCTTCTCCGCAAGGGGACCTATATGCCCTAGGTGCAACCCTGCATCATCTCCTCACCCGCCGTGATCCGCGCGCGGAACCGCCTTTCTCATTCTCCGAACGGCCGATCCGTGAGATTAATCCGGCTGTTTCCGCTGAATTGGAGTCGGTGATTTTTGGTTCATTGACCTACGATCCAAAAGACCGCTATCCCAATGCAGAAGCGATGAAACAGGCTTTAATATCGGCTGCAAAAAAGACTGGTGTTCTTTCATCTGCGGCAACAGCAATAAAATTAAGGGCTGAACCCGAGGTGGAGGAATTATGGTCTTTTGAGTGCGAAGACGAAATCCGGGGATCCCCTACACTCTACCGCGATGCTGTTTACATTGGCTGTTATGACAATAACGTTTACGCCTTGGAGACAAAGAAAGGCTCATTTCTTTGGAAATACCCAACCGAGGGTGGGATTCCTACCCGCCCAGCGATAGAAGATGATATTCTCTTCATCGGCTCCGAAGACCACCGTCTTTATGCCATCACAACAGAAAATGGTGAGTTGGTGTGGACTTATTATACAGAGGGTCCAATCCGTTCCTCCCCCGTGATCTCAGAAGGCCATATTTTCTTCGGTTCTGACGATACTTACTTGCATGTTGTCAATAAGGCGAATGGCAATCGCGCATGGAGATCCAGCGCTGCTGCGCCTATCCGTTCCTCTCCACTGATAGCAGATGAACGAGTATACTTTGGGTGTGAAAGTGGAGATTTCTACTCGGTGGATTTTCGCGGAGAATTGAAGTGGCGCTTCAAGGCGAGGCGTGCAGTAACCTCTTCTCCCCTTTTTATTGAAGGATTGGTCATTTTTACCTCGTTAGATTGGACGGTTTATGCCTTGGATGCGGAGGGAGGATGGCAAGTATGGCGATTTAGAATGGGGCGCCCAAGCATTTCCTCCCCAGCCTATGCAGAAGGCAAAATTTTTACTGGGTCAGCAGACGGGAATATTTATGCAATTGATTCCCGCTCAAGTTATGAAATCTGGCGTTTTAAAACCGATCATCAGGTAACAGGTTCACCTCTTATCCATGAGGATTCGCTGTATTGTGGTTCTGTGGATGGCTGCATGTACTGCCTTGATATGCGCTCAGGGCGCCTCCGATGGAAATTCCGAACTGGCGGACCGATAACGGGGACACCAGCGATTTCAAATAACATCCTTTATTTCGGCTCAACGGACCGACATGTTTACGCTCTTCTCACCTAGATCGAAAGAGGGATGATTTACAGGAAGCAAGTATGAAATATCTAAAACAGATAATCAACAAAGTACGGACCCTCCCTGCAGATAAAATCGATACTGCTCCTCTTGATCCATCTACGGTTCATGAGGAGGTCCGCGTAGATCGGATCCAAGAAATTCTCGTGGGTACTGCCCAGTCCACAGGTCTTGAAAGAAGCCATAATGAAGATGCCCTATTCGTTATGCAGGGGAGTTCTGCTGGGGAGGAGGCTCTCCCGAATTTCGGTCTTTTCATTGTAGCCGATGGTATGGGAGGTCATCGCGCAGGCGAAATTGCGAGCGCCATCTCCGTTCGGAAGGTTGCTCAAAGAATCACGCAGGATACCGTCCTGCGATTGTTCGATGCTGGAGACAGCGCAGAGCTTCCACCAATACAAGAAATGATACGAAAAGCACTTGAGGATGCAAATGAAGCCGTTGTCGAGCGCGTTCCTGGAGGTGGTACCACCCTCACCGCAGCGTTGCTACTAGGACATCAAGTAACGATCGGACATGTAGGCGATAGTCGAGCCTATATCATTTCTGAGAATGGTACTAAAGTAATTACCCGTGATCACTCTTTGGTGGAAAGATTGAAGGAATTAGGCCAACTCTCCGAAGATGAAGCCGCCTCACATCCTCAACGCAATGTACTCTACCGCGCCATTGGACAAGGCGCCAACCTGGAAGTTGATGTTTTTTCCTATCCCATTCCTCCTGAGGGTTATTTGCTTGTTTGCTCCGACGGACTTTGGAGCGTAGTCCCTGAGATTGATATTCAAACCATCATCTTAGAATCTTCCAACCCTCAGGTAGCCTGTGAAAAACTCGTTCATGCAGCAAATGCTGCCGGAGGGCCGGATAACATTACTGCGATCCTCGTCAAGTTTCCGCCCTCATAGAGAGAGGGATCGGTGGGAGGGAAGAAGGACTTTTACGAGATCTTAGGAGTGGCAAGAAACGCTACGCCAGAACAACTTCGCAAGGCATATCGTGAATATGCACTCCTTTTACATCCCGATCGTAATATTAACCCAGGCGATACGGAAAAATTCCTTGAAATTGGGAAAGCATACGAGACCCTCATCGATCCCACTTCAAGAACCGAATACGATGAGGAGCTTACTCGAATTGAAGAAGAACAAACTGAGAAAGCCTCCTTTACCTGTACTGTTCTTCATAGCCGAGATTCCTTACTTCAATTAGGCGAACCCCAAGTCCATTATGTCCTTCTGGATATTCGTCCTGCTTCACATCTGCCCGCAATGCGTGCACCGATCAATTTATGTCTCGTGATTGATCGTTCCACTTCAATGCAAGGACAACGCCTAGATCAAATTCGATCAGCTACCCTTACCATTCTTCAGGGACTCAAACCACACGATACCGCTTCTATTGTGGCTTTTAGTGATAACGCGGACTTGGTTGTCACTCCTGAGCAAGCAAGCAACTACCCTGTTGCAAGAGCGCGATTAAGCCTGCTTCAAGCTGGAGGAGGGACAGAAATCGGACAAGGTCTAAAACTTGGCTTACACCAACTGCGTCAATCTTTCATTCGTGATGGCGTCAATCACCTTGTTCTTCTCACTGACGGTCGTACATACGGAGATGAAGAACTCTGTTTACAGCTCGCCGACTTGGCTGCTTCTCAAGGGATCACGATTAATGGCATTGGCATCGGTTCGGATTGGAGCGACCGGCTCTTGGACGAAATGACTTCTCGAACTGGCGGAAATGTGCTCTTCTTGGATACACCGCGATCAGTTGCAGAATTTCTTCATCGTATCTTTGAAAGTCTTGGTCGCGTCTTTGCAAGTCGCATGCGACTCGAGGGAAGCTTTGCTCAGCAAGTAGATTTACGTTCAACATTCCGCGTTATGCCTGAGCCGATGCCGTTATCGGATGCACTGCCTGTTACCTTGGGAAACCTAGGACGCGACGGACAGATACAAGTGATCTTGGAGCTGGTCATCCATCCAATTGGACAGATCCCCGAATTGGAACTTGCCCACATCTCCATTAGTGGAGATGTCCTTGGTATGGATATGGAGACACAAAACTTACCCCTTCGAATCACGTGTAAAGTAAGCGATCAACCTGACCCAGCTCCTCCCCCTCAAGAGCTACTTTCTTGTCTGGGATACATCGTTCTTTACCGAATGCAAGAGAAAGCCCGTCATGAAGCGGAATTAGGACAAACGGTACAAGCCGCTCGACGCCTCGAAAACCTTGCCACTCAATTAATGGCATCAGGGGAACGTGAGCTCGCCAAAGCCGCACTCAGCGAGGCAGCTCGTGTCTCCCACACACGCCGTCTCTCTACAGAAGGAGAGAAGGTGCTCAAATATGGCACCCGCAGTTTATTATTGCCTGCGAAAACGGAGGGCCCATGATCGAGTGCCCGAATTGCAGACACCAGGAATATGTTGGAACGCTATTTTGCAGCGAATGTGGTACACGATTAACACATGTTGCACCTGTATCGACACTAAGACTAGATACTCAATCGATTGATTATGATTCAGTCACTACCAAACCAGCTCCACCAAATGGTCCCGATCTGGCTTCAGGTGCCTTTCTCGGCTTGCGTGTCTGCATGACAGACGATATTATTTCTCTATTGGGCAGAGAAAATTATACGCTCGGACGCTCAGGCCAGGGGCAAGCAATCATCCCAGACATCGATCTTGGTTCTTATAATGCTTATGAACAGGGTGTGTCCAGGATCCATGCTGAGTTACAACTCAAATCGGATGGGATCTTCATCATGGATCTCGATAGCGCCAACTTCACCATGGTTAATGGCAAACGACTTGACCCTCAACAGCCTCATCCAATCCGTCATGGGGATATTATTGAATTGGGAGGGTTGAGACTGCAATTAATATCTCGTTTTAAGATGTAAAGGAGAAATATGGCAATCTCAGTTCTTGTTCATTTATCCGGTGAGGATGCCGTTAGAGGGGAAGTCGATGAAATACCCACTTCCACCGATACCACCATTACGATCAATAATCCCCGACAAAAAGATGGCAAGGATCTACGTTATCTTTTGGATAATGTTGTCGCTGTTGTCTTCCCGATGCATCGGATCAATTTCATTGAAATCCTGCCATCTGCTGAAGAAGAGCAATTGATCACATTTGTAAGAGAATAAAAGTGGACACAAGACAAAAGCGAAGACGCATTTTGGTCGTAGATGATGAGCCACGTATCATTCATTTCATTCGCTTAAACCTTGAACATGATGGGTTTGAAGTTTCTTCCGCGATTTCCGGCACGGAAGCGCTAGAAGTGATGCGCGATTCACTCCCGGATCTGATTCTTCTTGATGTGATGATGCCTGAACTGGATGGGTTTGAGACACTTCAACTCATCCGTGAGATCTCTACAGTGCCGGTCATTATCCTGACGGCGAAGGGTGAAGAAGATGATCGCGTGAGAGGTCTCGAACTCGGAGCCGATGATTATGTTACCAAGCCCTTCAGCCCTCGAGAACTCGTCAGTCGCGTCCGGGCTGTACTTCGACGAACAGAAATACCAAGTGAACCCGTACATGAATTAATCGAGATCGATCATCGTCTAAAGATCGATTTTGACCGTCGCGAAGTATGGGTTGAAGGAGAATTGGTCAAATTGCGCCCCACAGAATATCGACTCCTTTACCATCTCGTGCAAAATGCCGGTTGGGTTGTCCCGCACGACCAACTTCTAGCAAAAGTCTGGGGGTATGAGTATCGGGATGAAACGCACTACTTACGTCTGTACATCAACTACCTGCGACAGAAACTCGAGAAGGATCCATCCAATCCGGATTACATCCTCACTGAGCGGGGTATTGGTTATCGGTTTGTTGACTTCCGCAGGGAGAAAATGGATAATCCGGCGGGAGAGGCGGAATAGACACTGGATGACTGTCGGAGATGCTTGTCATAAGTCCTTATTTGGTTGGAAAACCCAAACCATCTAATCCACTTCTGAGATTTTTATCGGATCCACATAGGAATGCATCTCTCCCGTGTCAGATGTTGGCCAATAAAATTCGCATCTATTGTTGATGATTTTGGGAGAACGATCATCGCTGAGGATCATTATCGTTTGCATAATCGCTGGGCATCAAT
>CAYGXU010000029.1:0-32795 GCA_964353875.1 uncultured Anaerolineaceae bacterium
CCTGACACATCAGGTGCGAGCGAATGATGAAACGGTAACTTGCATTGAAGAATGATTCGTTGACAGAAGCACGAAGGCAGGATAAATACTCCGAACAATGCAATCTAACAATAGTATGAAGCTGCCAATCGAACTGCCGGCTTGTATTGTTCGATGGCGATGTTCGCGTCGTTGGCCAGAAAATTCTTTTCCTGGCTATGGATATGAACGATCTGATCGAATCGAAATCACATTCACCCCAAAGTACCCTCACCATAGGAAAGAAGATAATAAGAACGTGGAAAACGCTCTTCTTTCAGATAGACAAAATCGGTCACGATATACCCCATTGAAAATGCTTCCTCAAATAATTCCCGAGTATGCAGCCTCCATGCAATCGCCAGTTGAGGCTCGCGGCTTTTGAGCTTGTTGATGTCCGGGGGGATCTCGATCAATAATAAAGTCCCTTCCATTGGCACGGGATGCTCTGTTGGGACGGGCAAATCCTTCTCACCTAATATGGCAGGATTGACTTTCACGGCACCCGCATCCAGAAAATTCGCCAGGTCTAATGGACGACGTTTTCCTGCAATACGCGATTTAACTCTGGATGAAGTGATCCACCATTCGACCTGAAATCGGTCTGAAGGGTAACCCTCATTAAGGACATCTCGCATTTCGCCATAAACTTCCCTTACGTAGCTGTGACACACCGCCCCCAATCTGCAGATATTCAGATAGGCATTCTTACTTTGCAATGGATCATATGTCCAAGTAATCAACCGAACTGCCTGCTTATCGACCATCTCCCTTTGAGCATACTTCAATTCGAAACCGATCCCTCGATTACGATAATCCGGATGCACAGCCAACAAGTGAGAATAATGTTTTAGGCGCGCCATCGCCGGTCGATCGGGGCTCTCCGCGTCGGTGCCGAGAAATCCGAAAACGAACCCCACCAGTTGATCTCCATCGAAAGCTCCCAGGATCAGTCCACCATTATGGGCCAAGGCCAATATCAGATGACCCGGAACCACATCCGTTTCACTCCCTGGCCAAGCGAGTCGTTGAAGCTCCTCCACCTGGATCATCTCTTCCGCAGTTACTAATGGTCGAATGGTAAATTCTTCACTCATTGATCCTTCTCTCCAACACGATCATTTACCTCTTCCTGAATGCCCCCCAAGAACGGGCTTGCAGATACCACAAATGATTTTCCATACGGGCAGGTTGAAGGCTAAATTCGCGTGGCAGCGTCTGAAGATCGGCGATACGATCCACTGCGAGATAATCCAGCCAAAAAGTTGTGACGAGGGGATGTCGAAAAAAACGTTCCATCAGCCAGGCCCCAGCTCGTAAATAGGGTGGACGAATCGAGACAAGGATACGCCGTTTATGCATTGCCTGTAGTATAAGACCGGTTACCTGTCGTAGACTCAGGAATTCCGGACCACCAACATCGAATGATTGTCCGATGGTATGGGTTTCATCCAGACTCCAGACAATTGCCTTGGCCAAATCCTTGACAAACAACGGCTGCAGCAGAATCTCGCCATCCCCTGGAATGGGAAAAAATATTGGGGAAAAGGAAAGCATCTTCGCTAATGAAGTGGTGAAATGATCTCCCGGTCCATAGACGATGCCTGAGCGCAAAATTGTATAAGGGACCCCGCACTCACGCACATGGTCTTCAATCATTGCCTTCACGCGTAAAACGGTATATGCAGATGTGGGGTTTGCGCCTAGATGGCTGACAAAAAGGATCCTCTTCACCTCGGCCTCACTTGCAGCCTCGGCCAAATAACGCGCTCCTAGTATCTCCATCTCAGGATGATACCCTCTGGCTCCGCCGTTTTCTCCGCTCGCGAGGTGGATCACCATGTCCACAGCGACCATCGCGGCTCGAATTCCACGTTTATCCGTTAGCGAGCTTAGTGCTACCTCGACTGGGATACCATGCGGCAGATTGGGAGATAGACGGGATGGCCGCAAGAGAATCCGAATGGGGTAGCCTGCCTCGGACAATTCCTGCAGCACTGCCCTGCCTATGAAACCAGTACTTCCAGTGATTAATAACATCCCGCTTTGATCGCTTATTACCCACCCAATCGAATTCGCCATGCTTCATGATCAAGCACAATTCTATAATGAGAATTCGCTGACCACACATAGCCTTTGGGGCTGTTCCGGGTTGGAATTGTAGCATAGACCATTCAATTAGAGACCGTAGCTTTTTAAAATGGCCAGTGTTATACCCAGAAACAGGAGGGAGATCACTCGATGAGTCACTTCCATCCATATCGCGATAGAAATGTCCGTCCATAATTAAAATTTACTAATGCATCCCATTGAAGTGACGATTTGGGGGATTCCCCTCTAGGAAATTGTCATGCATCACATTCAGTATACGGTCTTGCCTTTGGCTAAACTTGGAAATCCACTTCCAATCGCAACTCTTACTCTGAAGAAATGAAGGGACCGAGATCATGACCCGCTACGCTCATGTGATTGGTTGCGGAATGGCGTTACCTGAAAAGGTTTTAACAAACTCCGAGTTATTCCAACATTTGGATCTTCATGATGAGTGGGTGTTCACCCGAGCAGGAATACACGAGCGTAGAATCGCCAACTCCCATGAGACCACAGCTCAACTCGCCGCACAAGCTGCACTATTCGCACTTGAACAGACTGCCCTCGATCCACATAGAGTACAACTCATTATCGTTGCGACCTCCTCTCCCGAGCATCTCTTTCCTGCCACTGCCAGTATTGTCCAAGATCGCCTGGGAGCCAGAGATGCAGGCGCTTTTGACATCTCGGCCTCATCAACCGGCTTTCTCTTGGCTTTGAACTTGGCTGCCCAGGCTATTCTCTCAGGTTCCTTAGATAATGCCATCGTCATCGGGGCAGAGACGATTTCTCGATTCTTTAATAGGGAGGAGCTTGATACCTTCTTCTTTGGAGACGGCGCAGGAGCATTTGTACTACAAGCCAGTGAAACACCTGGCGGAGTCTTATCTTGTATCATGCGCTCCGATGGTTCAGGAGCGAACCTCTTCTCCCTTTCAGCAGTGGAAAGCCGCCTGCCCTCCACTGAAGAATTGGCAGTGAAGGAAACACATACCATCCACATGAATGCCCGCGAAATTCACCGTTTTGCAGTCCGAGAGATGACCACCGCTGCCCGCGAAGCTGTTTCACAGGCGCATCTACAATGGGCAGATATTGAACTCATGATTCCTATCCAGGCCACGAAACGCATCCTAGAGGCCACCGCCCATGGGCTGCGCTTCCCCATGGAACGTGTCTTCACCAACCTGGAGAGATATGGAAATACTTGCTCCGCCTCTTATGGAATTGCTACTTGTGAAGCGTTAGAGCAAAACCGAATTCATCCAGGCGACCATCTGTTATTCGTCGGTTTCGGCGCGGGTCTAACATGGGGAGCTTTGGTCCTGCAATGGGTTGAGCACAAGAAAAAGCTTGGATCCTGGCACAAGATCAAACGCGGACTCTTTTCCGTCCTGGCAAACCTGCGCTCGTTAATTCGCCGATGGCTACGTAGGGTGGAAGGATTGATTTGGGGCGCTGCTTCAAAAAAGGGATAAACAGACTTTACACAGAAATTAGTATTACAGCGCAAGGTTGCCCATTACCCCCCTCTGTCCCCCCATTTGCGCCATTCAAGGCTCTGCCCGTATTGGCTTTTAGTAGCGCAAATGGGGGTAAGACCGGGCAAATCATACAGAGCTGTCTGACGTTGCGCTGTAATAGTAGTTAAAGATCAAAATTTTCTCGGAGAAAAATGATCGTGTCTTGAGAGATCCCTTTTATATCATAGTCGAGGGATTCATCCGATGATTGAGACTTTGAGTAAGCGAACCAGACTGCTCTCTGCCATTTGATGGACATCCACTCGCATCCTCTTTGAAGCTGCGTATGCCCGTCCACCGCTACCACTACGGATGAAAAACATAACCTATTTTGTTGTCTTGAGGAATGCGGCGACGAATGATCCCTGATGCAAAGTCATCTAACGGATGATCCCAGAGTTTCTTCACTCCATTCCGCGTAAAATGACTTGAAGGGTCTCCTTCTTAGCTCAAAACAAGTGGTTGATTTTCAAAGCAAGTCTCATTTGATTCCCCATGGTGATTTCAAGAGGGCTTTAACACGATGATTGAGTTCAAGCGGGATAATAAAAACCCACTGGGTTATTTTAATCCCAGTGGGAACGAGGGGGGCATAATCGATACGAAGATTGGGCGCTTATGAAGCTTCTGGCTCCTCTTTGGAGACATTTAAGAATTCTTCCACCATGTCGCGCAGATAGGTCTCGGGTACGGCTCCAACCTGCTGATGGACAACCTTACCATCAACAACGAATAACATTGTCGGGATGCCCTGAACGCCAAACTTTGAAGCCCAATCAGGATTATCGTCCGTATTTACCTTGGCAACCAATAATTTACCGGCATATTCCGAAGCGATTTTCTCAAGAATTGGGGCGACCATTTTGCATGGTCCGCACCATGGCGCCCAGAAATCAACGATGACCGGGATTTTTGATTTTATGACCGCCTTCTCAAAGGCGGCATCGGTGACATTAATTGGTTCATTAATCATAGTTCACTCCCAACAATAATCAGGAATGGAATCATACCATAAACATTTTGATGAATAATTAACAAAGACACGAATCTTAATCTTCCCCATTCAGTCCCCTTCTTCGAGGATGACAAAGTCATGCCCGACTTCGACTTGGTTTCGTAATGAGGCAGATACGGAGCAGTATTTCGTGTCGGATAGTTCGATCGCCTGCGCAACTGCCTGTTCCGTTAGCCCTCTCCCCTTCAATCGATAGGTAACATGGATTTTCTTATAGGTCCAAGGCGGCTCACTATCTTGTTCCCCTCGCACATGGATCTCCAGGTGCTCAAGAGGCATTCGTTTTTTCTTTAATATGTTTACGACATCTACAGCGGTACAACCTGCAAGGGCGACCAGGAGCAACTCAGAAGCCTTCATGCCCAATCTCCCGTTTTCCCCCTCAGTCGAGAGCACGACTGAATGGTTGGTGCTGTCCGTTCCGACGAAAATACCATCCTCCAACCAACGTACAACTGCTTCCGCCATTTTCCCTCCTATAAAATGCGAAATTGTCTCAACCATTAGGGACTATTGGTGAGACATCGGTGAAAGTATACCATCTGCGCAGAAAATCCCCATAAGGTATAATGCCATGCATCAGATCCGATAATAGGAGATGATCTATGAGGCTACCCCCTTGCCCTTCATGTGGTGCGCCTGGTCTTACACAAATATCTGCTGACCAGCTCCATTGCCGCTATTGCGCATCAACATTCCAGGGCAAACCTTACCTTTGCCCGACATGTGGTTGGATCAATACCATTGAGGCTGAAAACTGTCCGAAGTGTGGAGAACCTCTATCCATTATTTCTGAAGTAATTGGTAGACAAAAAAAAGAGAGTACTCCTTCATGGATCCAACGTGTTCGTTCTCAGGCGGAGGCAATTAAAATATCCGAGGAGCTATCCTCTCAGCAACGTTTCAAGCAATTGGAGGAAATCGATCATGTCCGCAAGGAAGCGGAATGGAGAGAGAGGGAGCTTCAAGCACAGCGGGATAAACGGCTGTTTACTTTCATCTTCATCTTTGCGCTTGTAGTCGTTGGCTTCATCATCCTGGCTGTGTTCTTCATGGCGTGACTGAGATGCTCAAGACAAGCTACATCATTCAACTCCCCATATATGAAGGACCTTTGGATCTGCTCTTAGACTTAATCAGGCGCGAGGAATTGGACATCACCAAAGTTGCCCTGGCGCTGGTCACTAATCAATATCTGGCCTACCTGGCACAAATGACCGAACACGATTTGGGAGACCTTTCAAGTTTTCTCATCGTAGCTGCTCAATTGCTTCAGATTAAATCTGAAGCGTTGTTACCAAGACCGCCACAGCGTGAGGCGGGAGAAGAAGATCCAGGAGAGGCGCTTGCCCGACAACTGATTGAATACCAAAAATACAAAAAAATCGCCAATCACCTCGCTGATCGCGAAGAGGCGGGATTGCGGACCTTCTTCCGCATCAGCCCTGCTCCACAAGTAATTCCAAGAATATCCGCAGGGGAATATCAAGCCGGAGACCTTCTCCAGGCTTTTCTTGAAGCATTTCATCCTCAAGAAGTAGGACTTATTCTCAATCAAATTAAAAAACCCATCCGAATTAATATCCGCGATAAGATCCATCAGATCATTGAAATCATACGGAATCAAGGAAGGACTACTTTTCATACACTCATGCAATTTGCCCAGAATCGCATGGAGATTGTCGTTTCGTTCCTGGCCATGCTGGAACTCGTTAAACAACATCAAATTCAAGTAGAACAACAAACCATGTTCGGAGAAATTGAGATTGTCCCAGGCGAGACCTGGAATGCCGATCAAAAGATGGAATTTGACTTAGAGTTCGACGAGTAAAACGTCCCCAGGAAGAGTGCGATCGCTGCGCCAAAACCATCAATAGCCACATCCCGCAAACTCGATGTACGTCCCTCAACAAATGATTGGTGATACTCATCACTGAGGGCAAAGAGTACCGCCATCAAGAAGGCGGTAATCATACGATAGATCCTGGAAAGCCGTTGTGGCAATGCATAATAATAGGAAAGCGCCAAGAGTGCATACCCGAAAGCATGACCTCCCTTTTTGACCAGCGTGTCCAGAGGACCATAATAGGGGATTCGACTGGCGGGTAACGAGGAGAAAAAAAAGATCAAACCCATAAGCAAGAATGCTGGAAGCCAGCGCATCAGAATCCATCGAAAAGACATAGCGGCCATTGTACCACCGACTGCACAACACAAACGCTTATTGTTAAGGAGTAAATATTCAGGCAAAGACCCTAAAGGTCAGTTTTGCAATCCAAACTTGCCTTTTAAGCACAAATTTCCTGCGAATTCAACTATTTGTTTTGCCTGAAAGACCTTTAGGATCTGCCTTTACAATCAAGGCTGAGTAGATACTTTAGGGAAAGGACCTATGAGTAATCGCTTACAACATGAAACCTCACCTTACCTCCTCCAACACGCGGCCAATCCCGTTGATTGGCATCCTTGGGGATCAGAAGCTTTGGAACGGGCAAAAGCGGAGGATAAACCTATCTTCCTTAGTATTGGGTATGCGGCCTGTCACTGGTGTCATGTCATGGCACACGAGTCCTTTGAGGATCATGAGACCGCCAACCTGCTGAACCGTCATTTCATCAACATCAAAGTGGATCGAGAAGAGCGTCCCGATATCGACGTAATCTATATGGATGCGGTCGTATCGATTACAGGTCAGGGTGGTTGGCCTCTCTCTGTTTTCCTCACTCCCGATGGCCGGCCTTTTCATGGCGGCACTTATTTTCCTCCTGTTCCGCGCTTTAATATCCCCTCTTTTCGAGAGGTGTTACAAGAAATTGCCAGAATCTGGGTTGAAGAACGCCCTAAAGCAGAACAGATCGCCGATCAACTCACAAGGAATATCACGATTGGCCCACAGATCGTCCGAACCTCCCAAGAACTCAACGGCTCCCTTCTCGACCATGCAGTTGAAACCCTTTTCCGCCGATTCGATTGGAAAAGAGGAGGTTGGGGATCAGCGCCTAAATTCCCTCAATCGATGATCATTGAATTCCTCTTCCGACACCATCAGCGCAAGGACGACAAACTAGCCTTGGAGATGGCCACCCAGACTCTTAAAAACATGGCGCGTGGCGGCATGTACGATCTCATCGGCGGCGGGTTCCACCGCTATTCAGTCGATGATCAATGGCTTGTGCCGCATTTTGAGAAGATGCTCTATGACAATGCCCTTCTCTCACAAACCTATTTGCACGCCTGGCAGATCACCCAGGATCCATTCTTTTTAGAAATTTCAGAAGAGACATTTAATTTCTTACTGAGGGAAATGCACCATCCTTCAGGAGGCTTCTTCTCATCGCTAGATGCTGATGCGGATGGGAAAGAAGGGAGCTACTATCTTTGGGCCATGGGTGAGGTTATGGAAATTCTGACTGACCATGCCCATTCCAATCTCGTATTCGAAGCATTCGGGCTCACCGCAGAGGGGAACTTCGAGGGTAAAAACATCCCATATCGGGCTATTAATGAGCAGACCCTAGCAGACAATCATGGTTTAACTCCAGAAAGCTTGCACACATTGCTTGCAGATGCGAAAAGACAGTTGCTGCTCAAGCGTGAACAGCGAGTGCGTCCTGGCCTGGATGATAAGATCTTGACTTCATGGAATGGCCTGCTGCTATCGGCATTAGCAACTGCAGCTCGCCTGATTTCATCTGAAAAATACCTCCCAACTGCCCATCAGCTCGCGGAGTTCCTCCTGGAAGAATTGGTTATTGAAGGAAAATTGATGCGCTCATGGCGAGAGGGTCGAGCGCGTTACCAGGCTTATCTTGAGGATCACGCTGCCTTAGGGCTGGGTATGTTAGATCTCTATCAGACGGACTTTAATCCGAATTGGTACCAAATTGCGGTGAAGCAAGCGGAAGAGATCTTAGAGCACTTTTCCGATCCCGAAGGAGGCTTCTTCGATACCCGCGATGACCATGAGAGGATGATCTCGAGACCTAAGGGGATCCAAGATAGCCCGACCCCCAGTGGGAACACGCTCGCAACTGCGCTCCTCATGAGACTTTTCTCATTTTCAGGCGAATCGCGCTTCGGCGATCCTGTTGAGAAGAACCTGAGTGCCATTCAATCCCATCTTGAGCGCTATCCCTCCGCCTTTGCCGGGTGGCTATGCGAAGCCGATTATGCCTTGGGTCCTCAAATTCAATTGGCGATCGTTGGCTCCCCTGATATGCCCGCCTTCCAAGATTTAATCCTTGGAGCCAACCAACGCTTCCATCCTAGATTAGTCACCGCCGCTGGCTCCCCTGCTGACCCACGCCAGCCTCACCTTCTAATGGGAAGAGCAGCTCTTAACAACCAGTCTACCGCCTACCTCTGTCAGGGTTTCGCCTGCAAGCTGCCAACCACCTCAGCCGAGGAACTCATGCGACAATTGGATGAGGTTGTCGTTTGACAATTCGATATTGCCACCGCTTTTCCATCGTAAGAACTGGGAGATCGTATCCAAGAGAGGCATCAATCCCTTAATAAGAACCGAGGAATTATCCTCCATAATGAAGAGCAGGAGATCTCACTCCACTGTCACACTCTTCGCCAAATTACGCGGTTGATCGACATCCGCCCCGCGCAGTACCGCTACATGATAGGCCAATAACTGTAAGGGGATGATCGCTGTGACCGGACTCAAGTGCCAGGGGGTGTCTGGAATCCAAAGGATGTGATCGGCGAGGCTCTTTACCAACTGATCTCCCTCCGTCGCCACGGCAATGACCACGCCGCCGCGCGCTTTCGTCTGTTCCAATTGACTGATCATCTTCTCATACCATGGATCTTTGGGAACCACGGCGATCACCGGCATCTCTTTATCGACCAAGGCGATCGGGCCATGCTTCATCTCCCCTGCCGGATAAGCCTCGGCATGGATGTATGAAATTTCCTTTAATTTAAGCGCACCCTCATAGGCTGTAGGCATGTTGATCCCCCTGCCAAGAAAAAGGCAGTGTAAAACATCTTTCAGATGCCAAGCCACCCGCTCGACTTCCTTAGCGCGATTAAGACACTGACCAACCAAATCCGGTATCAAGCGCAGACTGTGGATCAATGCCCTCCTGGCCTTCTCATCCAATTCCCCTCGCAACTCTCCAAGCAAGATAGCAAGCATGTATAGGTCAATCAGGGGGGCGGTATAAGCTTTCGTCGAAGCAACGCCAATCTCCGGACCGGCCTGCATACCAATCGTCCCATCGGCGATACGCATTGCCTGTGAACCGATGACATTCACGATACTCCATAACTTTGCCCCGCGGTCACGCGCCTCAGCCATGGCAGCCAGGGTATCGGCGGTCTCACCGGATTGGCTGATCGCCAAAACTACCGTCTCCTCGTCCACCAAAGGTTCACGGTAACGGAACTCTGAAGCGATGTCCACCTCGACCGGAATCCGAGCGATACGTTCGATGAGGATTTTACCCACCATGCCCGCATGCGCGGCGGTGCCACAGGCGGTGATGACCATGCGCCTTATCCGTGCTGCGAAATCTTTCGTCAGGTTTAATTGCGGCAGAAGAATATGCCCTCCCTCGAAATCCACCCTCCCCCCAATGCTGTTGGTGATCGAGTGCACCTGCTCAAAGATTTCTTTCTGCATGAAGTGTTTATATTCACCCTTCTCTGCCGAGACGGGATCCCAGGATACGGTTTGGATTTCCGCCTGGACAACCTCCCCATTTAAGTCGGTTATCTGAAATCCATCTCGGGTGATGACCGCGATTTGCGACGGATTCAGGAATACCATGCGACGGGTGTGTTCCAGGATCGCCGGGATGTCAGAAGCTACAAACATCTCTCCCTCTCCAACCCCGATCACCACACCACCAGCATTTCCCAATCGAGCCGCGACGATCTTATCCGGTTCGCGCAGGGAGAATAAGACAATGCCATGCGCTCCCCTGAGGTGTTTGATCGTGCGACGTGTAGCCTCGACCAGATCAACCCCAAGGGCAAGATAACGATCGATCAATTGGACGATCACCTCCGTATCTGTCTCGGATTGAAAAGGCACTCCCTCCGCCATCAACTCATCACGCAATGCCAGGAAATTCTCAACAATGCCATTATGGACGAGGACGACTTCACCGCTGGCGCTTAGATGCGGATGGGCATTTTGGGCACTGGGTTCGCCGTGCGTGGCCCAGCGCGTGTGCCCTACCCCCAGATTGCCATGAACCGGTCTGGCCTCCAGGAGCGCCTCTAATCGCTGCAATTTTCCTGCATCACGTCGGACCTCGATCTTGCCCTCTTGAAGAACAGCCAACCCAGCCGAATCGTAACCCCGATATTCCAGACGTCGCAGTCCTTCGAATATCAGGGGAGGAGCGTCACGCGCGCCAACATAGCCCACAATACCGCACATGGTATGCCTCCTGATTTGTCGTTTCTACTTGTACTGCCACATCTTTATGCGCTTGTCCTCCCTGTTGCCAGGGAGGTATTTCGCCGAAAGTTTTTATAACGAAAGGGTACGGACGGTGGCTCGCCCGGGGGGCATCCGCTGATCACTCGATTTTCCCGGTCAGACGGTGGAGCTCCGCCTGATCTCGCTGGTTGGCCCCACTTCGCAGTGGGGAACCCCCTCCTCGTCATCCCGATGGGCATCGGGCCCTTGCGCTGACCCTTTCCAAAGTTTTTTCCCGGTTCACCTCTCCTTGCGCGGAATCTGAGATTTTGATTATACCCGTCTTTTCATCGACGACAAAGGCCATTATTCGTTGCTACTGCTGCAAGACTCCTCAGCTAGACTAATAGTATCTCTTCATCTCACCTTTTATCAAAACGAATCTCACTAAAATGGCACTCATTGATTTTCTCACGTCCAAATATATCATCGGAGTTTGCCAGAGATAAGCAGAACCTCTCGCAGGTTTGGTAATTGCGAGAGGTGACTGAATGGGTGCTATCTTGGCGCTGTGGTGAACAATATCAAATATACTCAACGGTCTCCATTGTGGCCGCGGATAAATCGGAGTACTCTCCACGTAAGTGCTCAGGTAACATCCGCGCCAAAACATACATAGCCTCATCCATCATCAGCCTTAATAATTGACGATCCGGTCTTGAAGCGACCATTCGAAATCGGAAGGGAGCGCCCACTTGAATCACAGCTCCCGGTTTTCGCCAGCGAGCCAGGCTGATTGAGGGGAAACCCTGGGTTCCGGTAACGGCAACAGGGATGATCGGCACTCCTGATTTCGCACCGAGATAGGCGACACCCTCTCTCGGATCCCGCAGGCTTGGATGACGTGTACCTTCGGGAGCCATCAGTAGCAACTCCCCTGCTTTCAACACAGCCAGCGCTTCTCGCACCGCCTGCCGATCAAAACCCTCTCGCATTACTGGGATGGCCGCCCAAATACGTGGGAAAATACCAATAACCGGATAATGAAAAGCCTCAATCTTTGCCAAAGGAACCACATACCGTGGCAAGTTAGCGAGGACAATGAGCGGATCGACGAAGGCGATATGATTAATCATCACAATCCCAGGTCCGGAAGGTGGGATGTTCTCCAATCCCTCAATTCGATCCACTCTTACCAAAAAGCGAAATCCGATTTGATGCAGCAGAAAACGGCATAATTTTCGACGCCATTCGTAGCGTCCATGTTCATAAGGCACGAAAACCATCTTATGACTTGCGCTCTTTGCCAACAATTCCATCACTCGTCACCCCTCGATCGATTTTCGAATGACCTCTACTTCTCATTGCAAAGGAGTGAACATCCTCTCCATTGTTTATAACACCTAATCAGTTAAAAGGACTCATAACTCTTTATTCGCAATCCCAAAATGGGACAATTCCAATATAGGCTTTACTACTTCATCAATGGTCATTTGAGTGGTATCAATCACGATCGCATCTTTAGCCGCCTTCAAAGGCGCCAGCTCTCGGGTCGAATCAAGCCGATCTCTCTCCCGCATCGCTTCAAGGATTTGTCTGTAATCCGCCTCTTGCCCGCGCTCAATCCGTTCTTCATATCTTCGGCGTGCTCGTTCTTCGACAGAGGCATCGAGATAGATCTTGAGGTCTGCTTCAGGTAACACCACCGTGCCAATGTCCCTCCCCACCATGACCACTTTGCCGCGCAGTCCTATCTCTCGTTGCCGATGGCTCATCAGCTCTCGAACTCCTTTATACATCGATACCTGTGACACATTGGCATCCACTTCCGGGGAACGGATCGCCCATGTGACATCCTCTCCATTTAAGAACACCGAATAGGCGCGCCCATCTTCGACAGTCGGCGGCCGAACATCAATGGCGATCTGCGATACCAACGTTGTGACTTTTGCTTCATCCTCAACGTGGATTTTCATACTTATGGCTGCGAGTGTTGCTGCTCGATACATCACTCCAGTATCTAAGTACAGATATCCCAACCTTGTTGCGATCCGCTGCGCAACGGATGACTTCCCCGATGCCGCCGGACCATCAATGGCAATGATGCTTGCCACTGCGCCATGATCGCTCTGACTCATTCTGGTTGTATCCTCATCTTTCACTCTGCCTCCGCTCCCAGGAAGGCGATATCCTCACGTATAAGCAAAAGCCATTTCTCGATGGTTACAGGAGCGCTTCTTTTTAACCACCATTTAAAGAATTTTGGTGGGATAGGCGTCTTCCATCCCCAACTCTCTCCGATAGCAATCGATTGACCGATATAATCCGATTGGAAGTTGATCTCTCCAATGGCCTCAGGAGCAAGTAGGATTGCGGGAGCTGCATTCTCGCTGGTTATATCGTCGCCCATGGGCTTCTGTTCTCGTAACGCCCAAACAAGCGATGGTGTCGGCTCACCTAGAAATTGAATGGGTAGTCCGTTAGGGATGCCGGTGTTCGTCTGTGAGGTCGATTCAAGCGATTGGAGCAGGATGGGCAATCCCAAGGAGGCAACACGCGCTCGCCAAAGCTCGCGCCCGGCAACCACATTGTCGGTATAGTTCAATCTCCATAAGCCAGAGACGCTCAGAATGGCAGCCAGGCATGCCAACACCCAGAGAACGCTTCTGCGTGCTCCTCTCCATCCCCAACCCATCCCGAAAAGTACGACTACCACAATGCTGAAACCCAATAGCATTACGAAACGTTGGAAGCGCACTTGTGGGTTGATCTCAAACTCTTCTCCAATGATCGCCACTAATTGAATAGATGCCACGAGCATTAAAACCAGCAGGATGACGGTTAATCCGCTAACCCACATCTCGTTAGGGTCATTTAACTGTTCCTCAAGTAACTTGGCAAAGATACGACTTGCCAGATATCCGAGTGGCAAAACGATCCAAATCAGATCCTCTGGGTCCCTAGAGGGATAAAGGATGACTACAATTAATGCTACCAATGCCATCAAACTAACAAGTAGCGGCTCTCTCTCACGTCCATGCAATGCTGAGATCATGCCGATGCTGCCGAAAAGCAAGAGGATTGGCGAGTAAACCGGGAGCATCACGAGGATCGTCGAAATTTGATATGGCGATGCCTCTCGCCAACCTTGGAACCATTCAGCGATTGCATCAAAAAAATTCGCCAATCCTCCCAATGACAATCCCAACCCCATTGTGAACACCAAAATCGCTCCTATGACAACCCAAAAATAGCGTGTGTCAGTGGCTTGTTTTATGGGTGGTTTTTCCGATTTCTTTGACATAAGAAGGCTGGCGCCCTTCCAGAGCAGGAGTGTTACACCAATCACAAGCGCTCCGGTAAAGGCTTTCGCTCCTGAGGCCAGGGCAATTCCCAAGCCTACCGCACCGAAGATGCGATAAGAACGGGCTTGCTCATCTCCCTGCATTCCGAGCCAGGCCATTCCAGCGATCATCCATCCCATAGCGGCCAGGCTGGCAGCGGAAGCGGAACGTGAGGTAGTGACAAAAACGGGAGAAATGGCGAGCAGCAAAGACCATACCACTGCGGCGGGCAGCCCAATCACTCTCCAGGCAAGCAAAGGGGTCAAGACAAGGATCAGACCTGCAATAGCCGGCGCCAATCTGGCGCTAGCGTCGCTGGCGCCAAAGATCTGGAAAACCAGCCGAGTCAGGCTTTCATAGGCAGGTTGCGATTTGGTTAGGTCATCTCCAATGGCAAAGGCAGAGGCATAGGAGGTCCCATGGGCAGCTGCTAAGGCGGATAGTGCTTCTGCGTCGCTTAAAGGGTATTTCCCCAGGTTACAGAAACGCAGGCAAGATGCAATGATCAGGATGATCAGGAGCGCCAAATGCCCCAGTTTCATTTGCAGTCGAAATGACCCCATCTAGTAAAAACCTTCCTCAACGAGCCCCGAAGATGATCACTTCATCGCTTTCATAGAGCACATCCATGAACGCATGAAATTTGCGGTCATCCAGCGGTTTATAGGTATTCCGCTCAAGTGAACCAATAAAGACATAGTCGATGTCATAATTGTTAACAATATCCCGCGCTTCTTCCCATACTCTGGTTTTATACAAAAGGGCGATGTCGTCCATGCGCGAACCTTGCTCTGCATAACCTCCGCGCCATTGCAGCTCATGCCCAGGCCAACCCAGTACTGTTGGCAGCCCGGTGTGAGTGGAAATGCGGGCGTAGGAGCTATAGCTCCCGCCGATCGCCTCAGCAATAATCCCTTCCTCCAGGTTCGCATTGATCCATTGGATGGCTTGATATTCCGCCGGATTGCTATGCGCCATATGCGCCATCCCATCCAGGGTCTGCCCTCCTGAGGGTTGAAAGCCACTCGTTTTTGTCCATATCGAAAATGGAACATAGAGAGCACTGAAGAAAAGCAGGAGAGCAATCAATGAGCGGAAGAGCGCTTTCCGCCGACTTTGTTGATTCCAGAGATCGATCGTACCATAGGCAGCCGCCAGGCTCCATAGGATCCAGGTTGCGAAATAAAACTTAAAAACCGTATTCATCCTTGTTCCGAATGTGTCCTTCAAGTAAAGAAACTCAGGACCAAGGACTAATAAACTTCCGATCGCTATTAAAAGGATGACAAAGATCCATGTCTCCTTTTCAACTTGTACTGCTTTCCTCTGATCTTGGATAAATTTGAGAAACAAGACCACACAAATCGCGAAGACGAAACCCAGAAGCAGGGCTGTCCATGAAGTTGTTAAACGCCGAATAAGCGCCTGGTTGAGAACCAACTTCATTGCCGCATCAACCGGTTGATCACCAGCTCCTAGACCGCTTGTAACGGATCTAAGCATGGATGGATCCCGGCCGAGAAGAATATAAGCTCCCAATCCAAGCAATGTGGAGAGGAGGAACAGAGCTATGGGGACTCCAAAAGCGATACGAAGGGTAAGGGACTGCAACTTAATCCTGGCTTCTGAAAATTTCTTTATAATCCAGATTGTCAACGGGATGAAAAGCGGTGCAAACATCACCAGGAAATGGGGCAACCTTGTTGGAAAAAGGATATTCGGTAAAATCCCCCCCGCTTGAGAGCGAAAGCCGGGGTACCAGGGAAGGAAGAACATCACTCCGCCCAAAACCAATCCAACTGCTGTTAAGAGGAAACGTTTTACCAGCTCAATCGTATTCGATCCGATTTGATGCGCCAAGACAACCGCAAAGAGAAGGCTGAGATAAATCGGGAAGTCCCAGGTGTTCAAAAAAGCCAAGGAGCCGAACAGCCACGCAGCCGGCCAAAAAGCCTCAGCCGGGAGGGCAAGCGGCGCCCACTGTCGTCCATCGCGCAGTTCCAACAGCGGATAGCTGCCGCGATAGTTACACAGAAAAATCTGGAATGTAAGGGTGATTGCCAACAACACAAATGGGATGGCCAGCAGGTGTGGATGATTATCCGCCAGTAGGTAAGAGAAAAAGGGAAATTCATCGATTACTTCCAGCTTATCTCCAGCCAGATTGACATCGTTTACTACCCTTGACGCCCTCCACCACCACAAATGGCGATTGGGGATCCAACTTTGAAGCTCCTGGCCCATCATCTCCAGGCCGAACTCTCCCGAAGCGATCGATCGAGAGAGAACTCCAAATCCGCGAAAGAAGCGTGCAAGTGCGATCACGATTTCGGCAAAGATGCCAACCATGCCCTGGTATAGACCAGTGAAGATATTCCCCGTCTGTGCTGCATCCAATTGAAGCAGATACTGTTGCAGACGATACGCAAGTCCTCCGAAATCGTTTCCACAGAGAAATTCGGCTGCGCCTGCGGGAGGATCGGAAAGGTCTTTTAAGTTTAGCCACGACCAGAAGGTCGAAGTTAAATTGCCAGTCGGAGAACATCTCCAAAACAGGTACTTGGCATGCAGTAGATCGAAGAAACCCTCCAGATTGCCGATAAGGAAGCCATACAATGGACCGAGGAGCGGGGCAAAAATCTTGGGTTTCTTGGAGGAATGGTTAACCAAGTTATAGACGATAGAATAAGCTCCCAGGATGGAAAGAGCAAAACATAGGGCATTCCCCAGGTTGAATGCCAAGCTCGAGGCGACGCCGGTAATGCGGGTCATTAAAGCCAAAAGGATATAGCCGAAATAATAGTACGAGATCGCATAGCCTGAAAGCCACGGATCCTTCGGCGGGAAATGGTCCGAACCTAATATGGCGTTGAGGAAGGCCAACTCCATGGGTTTTTCTGTAAAAAGGATTTCCGGATTATTGGCTCTCACAAAAGACCAGAAAATGAAGGCCAATGCAAAAACCGCCTCCATCGAAAGCACGATTTTCCGCTGCTGAGAAATCCATTCACCGATTTGGCGCCAATAAGACCGAGCGATTAAAAGGCTGATTCCTACAAGAAGGATGATCGAGCCTAGGGCACCGCCGAGACCATTGGTCATCAAACCGAAGTTGCATCCAATCCAGAGGAGATAGCCCGTTATCAGCAATCCTAACGCTCGACTCAATCCATAGCCGCGATCCGGCAAGCGATTCAGGAAACGCCAGGCGATCGGGAAGGCGAGCCACCCCAGGATACTGCTGATAAGCCACCAGATCAGGATTGGTCCGATCATTGCCAGACTCGGTATATCGTTGTCTCTTCCGTGCTGTATACCACTTCCAAAAGACCTTGCTCTTGCATTAATTCGAACTTATCGAAACCATGAGTTGGGCATACTAATTTCCCCTCGCTGTCATTGGCATCGATTGCCCAACAATCGGAGGCGGGCACATCCGGCGGTTCCATGCCCATCGGCCATCCGCTCTTGTCGCACTGTATCGTCGATCCGTCACCTGAAGGCCAACAGGGTTTAACTATCTCGAAATATTGCTTCTCCATTAGGCCGACGACAATATATTCCACATCGTATTGCTGCAAGAAATGGATCGCCTCCGTCAACGAGTCCGCCGTATAAAATTCGGCAATATCCTGCGCGCGATCCTCAACGGCGCCGGCTTCCGCAAAGCCGCGCTGCTGTCTTTGATGCCAATTCCAACCGAGCACGCCCGGAAGACCGGTATAGACGGTGTAGCGTGAACCCCATCGATATTCGGGCGTATTGGCTTCGATGATGACCGGCGAGCCCTTGATATTCTCTTGCATCCAACGGATTGCCTGGTAGTCTTGTTGCAGATCCATTGGGCCGGCAATGTCATAATAGGTCGCATATTGCATGTACAGCATTCCATCCAGGCTATGAGGCGCTTCCGGAACCATGCGATCCTTGATTTTCGCCGGTGTTGCTGTGAGCGGATATAGAAACGCACTCAGGACAATACCGGCAGCGAACACTCCCCAGCCGATCTGCAGACCTTTTGACCACCGAGATATATCGGAGAGAATCCAGAACAATGCCGCCGCCGAAGAGAGGCTGAAGAGCGTCCAGACCTGCAAGTAGAATTTGAATACCGTATTCATTCGGCCGATATCCCCGCGCAGGACGATGACTTCTACCATGATGGTGATTGCCGCCGCAGTGCCTATCATGAAGAGAACCACGCGCTTCTCCAGGGGCATCTGCGGGCGCAGGATCAGAAGGCCCGCCCAGATCATCACGCCAAGAGCGATGGGAATGATGGGGTATCCGAAAGCTGGGGAAGCTATAAATATAAATGCTATGATCAGGCCGCATGCGGCGATTAATATCAAGACACCACGCGCCCGAAAGCGATTGAGCGCGGAGATTGGCGTCGCCGCCATCCACTCCCTGGTCTCCCATACCATCCACGTAATCAGGAAAAAGAGGAATATGCCATGAACGACCAGGTAATCACCCAGGCTGGTCTTGGAGCCAGGCCACAGCTCTACTGCCTTGTAGCCTTGTTGATACCAGAGGTTATACGGTTGATAGAGAAGATGAGCCAAGCCAATGAGGAAAACCGCTGTCAGCACGCCTTCGAGCCACATGCGCCAATTCGGTTTGCCTTTACTGAGTGTGGGTTCGGCAACAAGAATATACTTTCCCTCTTCCTGCGGCACTTGCCAATCCCCCTTCCATATATTCTGGTCCATGTTGAAAGCCGATAGAGGGATTTCTTCAAGCAATCGGGAGCCTTTGGGAATCTCTCGATAGATTTTCAGGATTATGCTCTCGGCCGCTGAGGCTGTATTCACTTCTACAGGGTAAGATGTTCCCGGGAGAATGTCCCTTTCCTCTTCCGGATGATGGATGCAAACATCAGCCCTATTCACTTGTGCTGGCGAGGCTCCATTTGGCATTTGTGCTCCCCCTGCATTCGCGGTATCCCAATCATCTCCTGCCGGTCTTAAACCGACATTTACCCACCTTGGCTCGGATCTTATTTTTCTCCGCCGATACCATGTTGACGCGACCACAGCAATGGCAGCCAAGGCCCAAAAAGTGGGGTAGTCCCATGTATTCGCTGGCTTTAGCGCGCCAAGGATCATCCCGCCGATAGACAGGGAAAGGACAGAATCGATGGGTTTTGACTTCGATTGGCTTCTCGCCCAAAGCAGCCAGGAAAGCCCCCAGGCGAGCGCCGCAAGGGTGATGGGCCAATCGATCATATGGGCATGCAAATCGGCATAAAGAAAGGTGAAGAAGGGGAACTCATTGATCGGCCCAGCCTCCAATGGCCCCGCTTCAATCGCCCGGGTGGGATCCCAATACCAGCGTTCGATGCCAATCGATAATTTTCCAGCGCCGGTCATGTATCGGGCGAGACCCTGAAACACATAGGGGATATCTCGGCCAAACCCGCTTCCTACCTCCTTCGACCATCCTCCAAGGTCGCGGATGCTTTCATAAATGAGCCGTCCTGTGCCCATGTTTCCGATGAGAACCAATGCAACAATAGCAAGAAGCCCGGCAATACGCGCTTTCGTGAAAAATGAGGATCGATCCTCCACGCGGAAGCGTGCCATAAGGTTGTATCCAATACAATATCCGCTTATCGCTAACAAGGAAAAAATGGTCGGAATGGCCAAGTTATAGGCAATCGATGGCATGATCCCTAGGAGCTTAATCGGGACGCCGATAATGACATAGCCATAATAGTAATAATTGATATAGCCTCCCGCGTACCAGGGATCATAGGGCGGAAAGGAAGTGCTTTTCAAGACGGCATTCAGGTAGGAAAAGTTCATTGGCTTCTCGCCGCCCTTGTAGGGATGCCAGAGATCCGGATTTCCGAGGCGAATGCCGAGATCCAGAAGGAAAAGCGCCAATGCCAGCGCTTCGATCCATAGGATTTCCTTGCGATGATCTCTAAAATATCGAAGCAGCTCCTCGCGATCCCTCCAAGCAAGCATAAGAGAAACCAAGATCATCGCGGCGAATACAAGTAGGATCGTAGGCCTTTCAAAGGGGACACGAGCGCTGCCCAAAATCCATGTCCCCCAGCCAAGGATGACCAGGCCAACGACGCGACTCAGAGCATAACCTTTATGAGCCAAGCCGGGAAAGACCACGCGAGTGATTGGGAAAACCAGCAAGCCGATCAAACCGATGAAAATCCACCAAATCGTGACGGTGAGCGGATGGAAGCGGTTAATTAAACCATCGGATGAGAATAACTCAGACCATGTCCCGCCTGATTGTTGTTCCTGCCATCGATCGACTGGAAGCATGAGATTTGGTGGAATCGCGCTTAGCTGTTTGGGTGGTGCATTAACCACATTGCTGACATCGACATCCTCGAGCAAATCCCGCACCACACTGGCTGAGTAGCTCTCATCCTTTTGAAATATCAGAACCTTCGGGTGGTCATATACAGTGAAGGCTTCCTCCGCCGCCTGGTCGCTGATTTCCAGGGGACCTAAGGTGGGGTTGCTTTCAAAGACGGCAATGAGTTCATAGCCCAGGCGATTGTCAATCTCGCCTGGCTGCGCTTTCGCAGCACACTCCTCCACCGACCACCCAGCGCCGCAATCAAAAAGCTCCCGATAATAGAGGGTGGATAAGGGGTAGCGGATGGGAACACGAGCTATTGTCCCATATTGCCGGTTCGTCCCGATCATGATGGCATCGCCCTCGGACAGGGTACGCACGATACGGTCGAGCTTATCGGATATGCCATCATGATCATCATCTTGATCATCAGGCCAGTAAATTTCCTGGCTTACACCGGTATAGTATCCGCCATAGCCGTCGCGCTCGCTTATGCGAAATGGCAAAGTCATGTCCCATCCGGATTCATTCACCAGGACGGATCCCCTCAGGCGAATCCCTCCGCCCTGGGACAACACGATCCGTAGATAATAAGTCTCTCCTGCGCTGATGGGAATGGCTTGATCGACAGGCAGATCCAGACGGATTTCATCCTTGGGGATCTCACTTCTTTGGTAACTTGCCCTCGCCAAAGGTTTCTCTGCATCAGGCCGGTCCAGGACTTCAACTTCTAATGCCAGAGGAGAGGATTCGATCGATAGGGGTCGGACATACGGTAAAAGGATCGACTTAAGCTGACCATCTTTGAGGCTCTTAATATGTGTGATATAGGGCACACCCTCCAGCATGCTGAATTGCTTGGGCAGGTCTATCGGCTCGATCTGCTCCCCACTGGCAGCAAACAATCGAAGCTGAGCCTGACCCAGTATGGTAAAAGGGTTACCTTCCTGGACTTCGATATGGAGTATGTAAGGACTGCTCTTGGTCAGTAAGGTTGACTCTTCTGCTACAAAATCGAAAGAAATCTCGTCAACCAGCGAAGTTCCCTCCCAAGTTGTCCATGCCAAAAGCTCTTTTGACTCTCCATCTGAATAGATCGAAGCCTTGATCTTCATGGGACTGGAAGTGGATATCTCAACTGGGGAAATATAGAGGGAAACCGAGAGCAGATCACCCTCCTCTTCGGGCGAGAAGAGGATATCATAAAAAAGGCCGCGATCGAGCGTAATGCTCGCATCGATGGCGCCTGGTTGTAGGATCTCTTCTCCATTACTATCCAGGACAAAGTCGATTCCTGCGGGGATATGTTCGAAGATCCACTGGGAAGCTTGCACTTGAGAGTGTGGTTCCTGGTAGATACGAACAAAGGCGAAAGCCCATGCAGCCGTGGAGATGAGGGTTACCCCGGAGAGAAACCCCACCAGCGCTTGCCCGACAATCCTCCATCTGATTTTGCCCCATCCACGGACGGTATCCCAGGCTTCCCAAATGGCCCAGGCAGCCAGGATGTTCAGAGTTGGATAAACCGGTATTTGATAACGCATGGAGGGCGTAGAGTTCGTGGACTGCCATAGAAAATAGATCCCGGTCCAGATGACGAGGATGGCATGTCTTAACTGCTGTGGTTGCTTTAGACCGCCAAATCGCCAATCCCAGGCGCGCAGCAAACGCCACAGCGCCCAGCCCCAAGCGAACCAGGCCACCAGCCCCAGCGGTGCTCCCATCCCCCATAGAACCATGTTCTTCAAAGCAAACAAGACCGGAGTCCGCATGGCCCATTGCAGTGCGGGCGGAAAATCGACATTACCGGCCTGCTGGCGACGAATCTCCGCCATATTCGCCAGCCAACGATCATTGGGCAATACTCCGAAAATTGAGGGTCCATTAAAAGCATAAGGCTGGAAGATGCGAAACGCGAGGACTGAAGCCAAAACGGCCACGATCAACCCCGGAGCCACTATGAGGAGTTCCCTAAATATCCCCTCCTTCTCTATTCGGAATGATCGTGCACCAACTGCTATCACCAATACGAGTGCCAATGGCAACGAGCTGATTTTGCAGGCCATCGCCATCCCGAAGGCCAGCCCAAATAAGGCATAATCCCACAATTGCCCCCTCTCCCATACTCGGACAGCAAAGTATATACCCAGTAAAATAAACGTATTGGCAAATGGATCAACGACAAAGAAGTGAGAGAGTTGGATCAACATAACAGAGAAAGCGCAGAAAGCCGCCGCCAACAATCCCACGCGCTTGCGATAAAGCTTGGCGCCAATCAGATAGACAAGCAGGATCGAGATGAGATCAAATGATGCCGAGGCAGCGCGACCGACTAAATGGATTTCATCGTAACCCGTTTGAGAGAGCCATTCCGCCAGGTAGCGGACGATGAAGATGGGCAGGGTCCCATAAACAAAAAAGCCATAACCGACGTTGTGCGGGTTGAGTTTGGAAACATGTGTATCGAAATATTCGCCCAGACTCTTGGGCAATTCGAGGGCGGTCTCCACCATGGTGAGGAAACGCTCATCTGGATGAGGATGGGAAAAGTCATCCCAATTGATCCCGATAAAGCGAAGATAGGCGCCAATCGTCAGGATGATCATTAGGATCAAACGGGCGATGCGATTCCCTTGTTTACTCCGTTCGCTTCCCATATCTTGCACGGGTCGTTGGTCCAATGTCCCTTCCTCAGAAACCTCTATTGCTCCGGTTGAACTTCAATGAATTCAACTTCTTCCTGCGCTGGCACGAAGTACACCATAAAATCACGGCCAATGGCCTCGGACTCCACCCTTCGGAGATGACCGGAGGGGTAAAGCTCCCTCAATTTTGAAAGGGCAAACTCATCCTCGGGTTTTACAATGAAAAGCTGTGCCCTCTGTTCCGCAGGTAGGGTTTCCAAATCTTCTACCTTGATTGCATAATCCTTGCGCGGGACTCCCGCGATCATCCCTACCAGGCGAGTATCCATCCAATTGGGATAAGGGATCACATGGGCAGTATCGAAATCCCCTCCAGATGTGGCAAAACTTCGGATGTATTCGCCCACCTCACGTGTATTCCAAGTACCATTCCGATGCTGAAAGGCAAACATGTCGAATACAAGGTGATAATTGCTGAAAGCGGAAAGGAATCCCAAGAATAATAAAGAGGATATCGCAACGCGCGTTAGCCATTTCCTATTCCAGTTGTCTTTGGCCCATTGTGGCACAAGCGCCAGGGGGATGGCTGCCAACGCAAAGACCGGAACCAATGCGCCAGCGGCTCGATTGGGCGCCGGGTTTTCATTGGGGAATGCCAGGGACAAGATCGAAGGCAACATCAGGATCGGGATGGAGGCCAGAAGGAATAGATCCTGCCACCTGCGTTGGCGGAGGTAACGGACGATGACGATGAACAAACCCATGTGGAATAATGCGGCCGTCACCCAATCTAGTGCAGGTCGATGAGGGATGGAAATCACCCAGATCTCGCCATTATCCCATCCAAACATTTTAAAGGCATTCCAAAAATTGCCGATTAAGATTTTAAGAGGCGACCCAGGAAGCGGCTGTTCTGATGAAGTCAGGCGTGTGATCATTCTCTCGAGGAAAGTCGCCGGCATCGTAGTCGCCACGCTAAGAAGAGGGAGAAAGACCACAAGGGTGATCACCCCCATGGCAAGCAGCCAATAGATCGTCTCCTTTCGTCTCCCTTTTGCCACCTTATGGAGAACATAGATCAACACCCCGACAACCGCTGCAAGCGGGATGACCCGCGCTGGGCTATATCCGTGCAGCCCCAATCCCATTGCCACGCCGGATAAAAGCAGGTCATTCCTATTGCGCAAGCGCAACCCTCGAACGAGGTAGTACAGTGCCGGCGCGACGAAGAGCGGGTAGAGAGGGAAACGCAGGCCCAGCCGGCTGATGACATTAGGCCAGTATCCAATCCCAGCCAGCAGGAATGCCGCCAGGCCGACATAGCGGCCACCAAGTTCCTTGGCAAAAAGGTAAAGATAGGGGAGTGTTAGTATCCCCGCCAGAACCGTGCCGATCTTAAGGGTAAGGAATGATATGCCTGTGCCCAGGTATTTAGCTGTGGCCGCAGCAAGATAGAATTGCATCGCTTCCCTCCCCGTGTTGTCCGGGAAGAAGATAGAATGCTCTCCATCGAGGACATCCATGACATCCAACAATTTCTCAGCATGATCACTCCACATCTCATAGGGAACGCGATCCAATTGACTGAACCGAAAGAAAAGCACCAACAGAAAGCTCAAAATCCAAATGAGTTGCCACGGACCGAGTTCAATTTTTATCCTGAACGACTTCAGAAAAGATGCCATGCGTTGCTGCTTCGCTCTAAGAGGGGATTCTCCCTGCCAGAATGCCGCCAACATACAGAAAAGCGCAGCGGCCCAAAAAGTGAGGTTGAGGGGCGTGAAGTGATTCATCCTGGAAGTGAGAAAAGTAAGTACCGAGAGGATTGTACCTGCTACTAAATAAGAGAGCTTAACCCCCGACTCCTCGTTTTGGATGGTCTCTTCCTGAGGGAATGAAAAATGGAAGTCCTCCGCATATATCGCCCAACCAAGGATCACCAGGGCGAAGAGATACAAAGCAACGGGGACGACCAGGCTTTGCGGCTTTGATTCCAACAGCAATTGAGCGATCAGCGCGAAGAATAAAGCAACTGGGTATCGAAATATCCGCAGGCTGATTCGAAACGGGAGACTGACTGCTTGAACAATTGGCTCTTCTTCAAGGAAATCTGGAACAACAACCGCCTGCTCGAGGAAATCCGGAACAACGGCTCGATTTTCTACAACCTCTTCCTCTACAGATCGTTCTGCCAAAGGTGGGATGGGAATCGGTCGCAGGCGGAGCAACGACTTGAACCAATCCAGAACAGTCGGTTCTCCTGTAGGGATTCCAGTCAGGTTTCCATCCATCATTGTACGCTGCCCATAACGGCCCTTTGTAGCACTACTTGCCTTTTTTCGCACGTCCTACATGGCAGATATTTTTTCTCCATTCCTCTGTCGGGGAGCTTCTTTCCGAGCGAGGAAAAAGGTGTACGTACCTTCTTCTGACGGGCTTTCCTCGAAATAACGGCGCATAATCCGTTCCGTAAGCCATAAATTCCAACGCATCGGGGCGATAATCCAACGCCCAGTTAGCCAACGCCACAGCAAGCAGGGCACGCCAAAGTAATGACCCCATTCCAGTACGTGTAAAGCCGAAGGAGAGAAATAACGCACCGCTTCTTCTATCTGAAAGCCAGCTTCCTTTAATAGCCGGGTCCACTCTTGCTCATTCCAAAGATTCACCGTCCTTGACATTCGCATGAACCATTCCTGATAAGATCTCGCCAATCTGCCCAATCGAAGCGCTTCCAAGGCGTTCGAAACAGAGAGCTTGGAGCGATAACCCGGATTGGGAACGGTAAAGACGAAAGGCGCTCCTGGTTTTAATACTCGCGCCAGTTCAGATAAAACCTGTTTCAAGTGCGGAATATGTTCGAGAACAGAGTTGCTCAATGCGCTTGAGAACGAAGAAGACGCGAAGGGCATCATCGCTCCTTCGGCTTGAACCAAGAGGCGATAGACATTACGCTTCTGAGCATCGCGCATGATTTTCATCGAAGGGTCAAGACCGATATCGAGCGGATGATCAAAGGTCACCGAAGAAAAATGCCCATCTCCACAGCCAAGATCAAGCACAGCGCCGGGAAGCTCAATCTGCTTTACAAGGCGTCCCTCCACAGCCCGCAGCAGTCCGCGGAAGTAAGGCAATTCTCGGATATTAAGCCAAAGCAGGTCTTGATTCATGAGCCCGGTCGTTTTTTCGATGAGAGCAATTTTTTAAAGAGCAACTCGTATTCCCTCGCTGTTACCAAGGGGGAAAAACGTTCTGCAATTGCCTGGCTATCGCCTTGATAAGCCTGTGGATCTGATAGGATGGCTAGAATTGCCTCCCCCAAAGCTTGCGCATTCCGAATCGGAACAACTTTTCCCATACCAGTCATTTGGACTGGTTGCCGTACACCTGGCAGGTTGGAGGCGACCACCGGTGTTCCACAGATCATCGATTCGATCTGCACCAACCCAAAACTCTCCGTGCTGTTGACGCTGGGCAACACGGTGACATCACACGCCTTATAGAAACAGGCCATTTCGGTTGGATCGAGTACCCCAAGAAATGTGAAATGATCCATATACTGATCCAATTGGGGCTGCAGCCGCCTTCGATATTCCTCTTCTCCAAGGACATTCTCGTGTTGTCCAGCGAAGAGCACCATTGCATTCGGATGGCGCGAGAGGATCATCTCCATTGAATCCAGGAGATATTCGACTCCCTTTTCCGTTGCTAAGCGAGCAGCCATACCGATGATCGGACTATGTTTTCCAAGCAGTCGATCTCTAAATTGCTTAACTTGCGCTTCTGGTGGTTGAGCAACTTCGACTGGCGGAGGGATCACGCGTATCTTCCTGAGGTAACGTGAAAGGAAAGGTGAATTCTGAGCGAAATCCTCGGTATAGGTAACGACACGGTCAGATAACCAGGCAGCGACCCGGTTGGCGACATGGACCACATGGTTGGCAATGAAATTCACCGGGCTGCTTGGCAGACGAAGATCGCAATGGTATGTGAGCACCGTTGGTTTTCCTGATAAGCGCCCACGAAGGGCAATTCCCCAGGCATCTAGCTGGGGCAAGTGGACACTGACCACATCGTGGTCAAGCACCTGGCGGGTGGCTTCCCATCCTATCGTCGGCATAACGACCCCTTTGCTTACGCGAAAAAGCACGGGCAGGCGCACCACTCGTACTCCTTGCATACACTCCACCCGTGGGAGTTCTTTCTTGAATTGCGATGTCAGCACCGTCACCTCATGACCTCGAGCCGCCAGGCTCTTCGCCAGCCTTTCGACATAGATGGTCAGTCCTGAAACATGGGGACGGTAATAGGTCAAAGCAAATAGAATCTTCATCAAACAGGCCGTTTCTGTAGTTTACGGATGAAAGTCTGGGTCTTGGCTGCCAAGCCCATGAGGGTTTGGCCTTCACGTGCTAACGCCCAGGCGCCAAGTCCGCCTGTCAGGGCGATCTGCAGGATATGAGCGACTACGGCAAAACTGAGCGCGATCTCACGCGGAAGGTTGAACACCATAAGACCCGCAATAGCCGATAGTTCGTACACCCCCACAGCCCCTGGTGAGGAAGGCAAAGCCGCGCCGAAAGCGATGACACCCGAGACAAAAAGCGATATGACAATCGAACCACTCACGCCGAACATCCTCAGCAGTAGCCATATCTGCAGCCAGGCTGTCCCCCAAGCGATTAGACTCCAGAATGTCGCCCGTAATAAACGACCGGTATTCAGGAGCAGCTCAAGCCCCTTAATGAATTCATCGGCTGCATGATCCAGACCCCAGTATCCTGTCCCGGGCAATCGACTCAGGAGGCGGATCAATCGCTGCCTTTGGGTCAATAACAGCGCCAGGGTCAGGGCGATGAGAACCAGAATCGCTCCCACCACTCGCACCAGGCTTTGCGTCCAGGATGGGCTGATGAGGAAGGGTAATGCCAACATAAGTCCTAAAAAACTGATGAGTGTATCGATGATGCGCTCGACCACGACCGAGGCCAATACATGGCCAGCGCTGATCTGCAAATCCTGACTGACCAGATATGCTCTTCCCAACTCGCCAAGTCGAAGGGGTAGGACACTGTTCAAAAGGTATCCTTCATTCAGCGCATAAAAAACCCGGCGAAGCGGAACACGAAATCCAAGCAAGATTTGCCAGCTTCTTGCCCGGGCGACTAAACCCAAGAAGATGACTAGGATGGCAGGGATAAGATAGAAGTATTTCGCACCTGAAAGGGCTTCTAATATCCGTTCCGGTCTTACACCCCAGAAAGCAACAACCAAGGCGATGGCACTGACCCCAATACCAAAGATCCATTTTCCGGATTTTTCCACCTACCCTCCCGGATTTTGAGAAAAAACTCCCCTAAAAGAAAAAAAAAGCTGACATATCAACTGGAACCGATTTTTGATTCTACCAGTCCACACATATCTCGGTGGCTTATAGTGAAGAAACTAGCTTCTTATGGGTAACAACCCACTGATAGAGGCGCTCAATACCCTCCTCAAAACCAACTTTTGGAGCCCAGCCGAAATCGTGTTTTGCTTTGGAAATATCCGAGACATAGATCCGCTGGTCTCCTGGGCGCCAATCTTCAAAACGCGCCTCGATCCTTCGGCCTAACAACCGCTCCAAGAGCGGGCAAAATTCACTCCATACCGCCAGGCTATTCCTCTGCCCACCACCGATGTTATAGACCTCTCCCTGCGTTACTTCATGGTGTTCGATGGCCAGCATCATCGCCTGGATAAGATCTTCGATGTAAAGCACATCTCTCACCTGCAACCCATCCCCGTATATCGTGATCGGTTTTCCCAAAGTGATGGCGATCAGGAACCATGCCAACCATCCCTGATCTTCCACGCCAAATTGACGAGGGCCATAGATGCAGGAATTCCGGAAAACAATCGTCCGTAAACCATAAATCCGGTGATAATCGCGCATATACTGATCTGCCGCCCCTTTTGAGCATCCGTAGGGCGAATGGAAATCCAACGGGGTTTTCTCCGGAACTCCCTCATCCAATGAGAGATATCGATAGCGATTCTCCGCCTTCACCACACCGAAATGAGCCATTTCGCCATACACTTTGTTGGTCGAGGCATAAAGTATGATCGGGTCGAGGTCCAATTCGCGCACGGCTTCCAGGACATTGAAGCTGCCCAGGGCGTTAATCTCGAAATCTTTACGCGGATTCTCAACCGAGGTGGTGACCGCTACTTGTGCTGCAAAGTGAAAGAGGATGTCAATCTTGCCAACTTGTGAGTAAGTGTCTTTCAACAACTGAAAATCGCGTATATCGATGCGATGGAAAGCAACATCAGGATGACTTTCTTTCAGCCAGGAGAGATTCTTTTCGCTGCCAGATCGGGAGAGATCATCGATGATGATCACCTCATGCCCTTCACGTAGAAGATGATCAGCTGTATTCGACCCGATAAAACCCGCTCCTCCGGTAATTACGATTCGCATTATCCCTCTCCTTCATCTGCTTCGTTACGCTGTCTAAGATCCGGGCGTATGCACATGGAACGATGCCTAATTTGAAATCGTGCGCGTAGCTATCCCTACTCTAAACGTAGAACGGCCATGAATGCATCCTGGGGAATTTCTACACTTCCGATTCTTTTTAGACGTTTTTTCCCGCGTCGCTGCTTCTCCAAGAGTTTTCGCTTGCGGGTCACATCGCCACCATAACATTTAGCGATGACATCTTTTCGCAAAGCACTTACATTTGCTCGAGAGATAACCCTTCCACCAGCAACAGCCTGGATGGCGACTGCGTAAAGCTGCCTCGGGATAAGTTTTTTAAGCCTGCTGACCAAAGCCTGTCCTTTGCGAAAAGCGTCTTCGCGGTGGACGATGAGTGCTAGTGCATCTACCAGTTCTCCGTTAACCAGGATTTCTAGTTTGGTCAAATCATCCGCCCGGTAACCCAAAACCTGGTAGTCTAATGAAGCGTAGCCGCGTGTACGCGACTTTAGCTGATCGTAAAAATCTATAATCATCTCTGCCAGGGGGATTTCAAAATGAAGGATTACCCGACCGGGGGTGGGATATTCCTGCTCGATGAAGATCCCTCTTCGCTTGGTTGCCAGATCCAAGACAGTTCCATAATAGGTTTCTGGTGTAAAAATCTGGATTTTCATCCAAGGTTCACAGATCGCCTCAATCTCTCCTGCATCAGGTAGTTTTGCCGGGGAATCGATCCGAATCACATTTCCTTCATGCAAGATGACTTCATACTCCACCGATGGTGCGGTCGCGATCAAATAAATCTCATATTCACGCTCGAGGCGTTCCTGCACGATTTCCATGTGGAACATCCCTAAAAAGCCACATCGAAATCCATAGTTCAACGCCTGAGAAGTTTCCGGTGCAAAAGAGAGGGCGGCATCATTTAACTGAAGTTTTTCTAGCGCATCCTTAAGAGCCGGATATTCCTCGCCTTCCACTGGATAAAACCCGGCAAAAACCATCGGTTTGGGTGTTCGATAACCCGGTAATGGCTCCAAGGCTGATTTGGTTGCGCTTGTGAAAGTATCACCTACCCGGCACTCTCGGACTGACTTTAAGCCGGTGGCAACATAACCCACCTCTCCTGCACTGAGCGTTTCGATCGGTGTCAGCGCGGGCGCGAAGTATCCCACTTCCATCGGATCAACCGATACGTCAGAGATCATCAACCGTAAGTCATCTGAGGTGTGAATTTGGCCATCAAAAAGACGTAGATAGGCGATCACACCTTTATAGCTGTCATAATGGGAATCAAAGATCAATGCTCGAAGAGAGGAATCGCTCTTGCCCATGGGCGGCGGTACTCGCTTCACAACCGCCTCCAAGACAGCCTCGATATTCAGCCCCTGCTTGGCAGAGATTGTCAGAATCTCCTCGTCCGGTACACCCAACAAATTTTGAAGCTCAATGGAGATTTCCTCTACCCTGGCCGAATAGAGGTCGATCTTATTGATCACCGGCAGGATGACCAGGTTCGCATCAAGGGCGAGATAGAGATTGGCCAATGTCTGGGCTTCGATACCCTGGCTTGCATCGACCACCAACAAGGCGCCTTCACAGGCCGCCAAAGCTCGGCTGACCTCGTATCCAAAATCGACATGGCCCGGGGTATCAATGAGATTCATCTGATATTCAAAGCCATCTAAGGCACGATAATGCATACGGACCGCTGAGGCTTTGATCGTGACGCCCTTCTCACGTTCGAGGTCCATGCTATCGAGGACCTGTTCCCGCATTTCACGCTCTGGGATGGTGCCGGTCAATTGCAGCAATCGATCCGCCAGGGTTGATTTACCATGGTCGATATGGGCTATGATGCAGAAGTTGCGAATCTGGTCTAAATCCATTATCCATTCACATGGGGCGGGATGAGCAAGCTTCTCCCTTCATACGAAGTAGTAGTATACCTGAGATCGCCACCTTGGATCAATCGGCCTCAGTGATTGATCACATCCTTAATAAGATCCTCGGATGCCATCCCTTGATCCTCCTGCTGAAGCCAAAGGAGAAATTCAAGATTGCCTTTTGGACCTAATAGTGGGGAACGGATCAAGCCGGAGGGGAAAAAGCCTATCTTCCTAGATGCCTCTATGATCTCAAGCAATACTTGACGGTGTACCATAGAATCTCGCACCACACCTCCACGACCCACCGCCTCTCGACCCGCTTCGAATTGGGGTTTTACCAAGGCAATCACCTGCCCGGTAACCTGAAGCCACCTATGCACTATCGGCAGGATCTGGCGTAAAGAGATGAAAGAGACATCGATCGTTGTCAGATCGATCGGCTCCGGGAGTTGTTCCAGGTAGCGTGCATTGCTCCTTTCCATGAGGATCACACGATCATCTTGACGCAGGCGCCAATGGAGAAGGCCATATCCAACATCGATCGCATAAACTCGTTCAGCGCCATTTTGTAAAAGGCAATCTGTAAAGCCTCCCGTAGAAGCACCCACATCGGCACATACTAGCCCCTCCGCCGAAAGATGAAAAGTGATCAATGCAGCCGCCAACTTCTCCCCGCCACGTGAAACGAATCGGGGACCTCGATCGATGGTTAGAATTGTATCGGCATCAATACACCGCGAGGGTTTCATTACCACTTCACCATTCGCGCGAACTTGCCCGGCCATGATCAGTCGTTGAGCCATGTTGCGGCTTTCCGCCAATCCTCGCTCAACAAGCACCAAATCGACCCGTTCTTTGTTAGACATACAAGCATTTTACCCCTGATAGCCAGGGAAGGTTAATCGAGGCTTACTTTAATTCCGACCAGGCGACTATCCAGAAAACACTTTATTCTGTCTTCTAATAGGCACGAGAGTCCATCCCTGCCCGTTCTGATCCCGAAGTCTTTTGCCACAAATCAAAGGCATAGTAGATTGCGGAGTCCATCGACAAGCCATTGGGAGATTGGAGATTGTTGGTGAGAGTAGG
>CAYGXU010000030.1:0-3861 GCA_964353875.1 uncultured Anaerolineaceae bacterium
ATTATATCAAAGAGGGGAGGGATGCGTCAATTCCCCATCCCCGCTTGAAGCGGGGAGTACCCTTGACGCGGTTCTTATGGCAGCTCGGAAGGCACTAGTAATATCCCGCCTTCAACCTGCGTCCAGGTGAAAATCGCATCCAATATCTTATGTAATATTTTTGCTGACTGGAAATCATAACGATAAAGAGTCGGTGGATTCTTAAGCAGATTTTCAACCCATACCGGCGGATATTTAACCCCCATGTAATCCACAAGAGCCAAAGCAAGATCCCGTACGATCTGTTGACGTTCATCCTCAGTCAAATTTGCCATCGTTGATACTCCTTGCCACTTCACAAGATTCCATCTTTGACCCGAGGGTACTGAACACAGATCCATTTTGACCTTACAAAACGCCTACAGATGCTGTAAAGAAATTGTTTTCAAATGCTTTGCACACTATGATTGGTTTTCCATCAAAAGAGAGGATTGCCTGGATACTCAAAAACGATTCCCCTATTCATAATGAACGAATGGAATTCCAGTGGACGCAATTCACCCGATTTAAATATTTCATTTTGCGTATCCGCGCCAATATTCTCAAATGCACCATTTATAATAATTCGGAAGCAAATGATCTCAATTTCTGCGGAAAAGCCAATCAGCAAAATGAGATGAAGGACTATTCAAATAGGGTGTTGCCAACCTCTAAACTCGATGGAAGGAAAACAATATGGGCAAGATTACTCATGTCGTGAAACGCAGTGGGGCGATCGTCCCGTTCAACCAAGACCGCATCACCAATGCCATTTACCGCGCCGCCGTCGCCGTCGGAGGGCGCGATCGGGAACGGGCGGAATGGTTGGCCGGAGAAGTTGTCAAGCTTTTGGAAGAGCGATGTCCCCAAGGTCAACCCCCCCACATCGAAGAGATTCAAGACATCGTCGAAGAAGTCTTGATTGAAAATGGGCACTCTCGAGTTGCCAAAGAATACATACTCTATCGGGACGAACGCGCCAGGAAGCGACGTGAGGATGCTGAGCGCGCCTCACGACCCTCAGGGAATATCCCCTGGGCGAAGATATGGCATGTGCTTGATTGGGCCGTTGCTCACGATCTTGATACGATTGAAGCTCTTAATGAGCGCATCCGCCATGGCGAATTTCCCCACATCGTTCATGAGTCGGAGGCAGCTTATGAGGATGATGTGCGTGGCGCGGCGGACAGGATTGCCCAACGCAAGGATGAATTAAAGATGGTCATCATCAGCGGGCCTTCTTCCTCTGGAAAGACGACCACGACCATCAAACTTGAGAATCATTTGAAACGCATGGGGCTGAGGTTTGTCGCACTCAATGTCGACAACTATTTTTTCGACTTGGAGATGCATCCGAAAGATGAATTTGGAGATTATGACTTTGAGACGCCCCAGGCGCTCGATCTAGATCTGATCAGCGATCAATTGCAAAGGCTCACTCAGGGCGAAGAAGTGTTGATCCCTCACTATGACTTCAAAAAGGGGAAACGTGCGCTCAACCGGACGCCGATGAACTTGGCTGAAAATGAAATTCTGCTTATTGACAGCCTTCACGGCCTCTTCCCCAAGATGACCAAGGGAGTCCCGAATGAGATGAAATTTATACTTTACCTCGAACCTCTGCTGCAGATGAAAGGACCCGATGGACGTTATATCCGCTGGACCGATCTGCGCTTGATCCGTCGTATGCTGCGGGATGCCTCTCATCGCGCCTATGATCCACAAAAAACCCTGGAACATTGGCATTATGTGCGCGCCAGTGAATTGCGTTACATCATCCCCCAAATCAACACGACGGATTACATCATCAACAGCGGCATGCCCTATGAAATCGCCATCTACCGACCTCGGTTGCTTGACCAATTCGCACAGTGGGATGAGTTATACAAAGACGACCCATTGCGAGAAGATGCTTACACTCGCGCCTCGAGGGTGCATGAAATGCTGGAGGTAGTAGAGCCAGTTGAAGATGAATCCCCCATCCCCTCCGATTCGGTGCTGCGGGAATTCATCGGCGGAAGTAGTTTAAAATATTGATGGGGAAAAAGCGTTCTAAAATCATGGCTGCGAAGAATGCAAGGAGCTTTTCGGTTGAGGCAGACGCCGCCCCACGATAAGGGCCATCAGGAAGAAGATCATGGCCGTGGCAATAAAGGTGCCCCGTAGGCCCAACCACACTGCCAAACCCGATCCCAACAACGGGGCTAAAGCCCTCGCTCCCGCCTGAATGGAGTTATCCAATCCATAAACCGCACCTTCCTCTCCCGGTAAGGTGTAACCCGCTAAAAGCGCGCTGATAGCGGGTATGATCCCCCCCAATGCTACGCCCACCAGCGCATAAAGGACCAGCATCTGCCAACCCGCGCTCACAAAGCCCTGCGGAAGGTAGAAAAGACCGCCCAGGAGAGTACACCCAATAACGATTCTTTGATGGCCGATGCGATCTCCCCATCGACCCAGGAAGAATGAACTTAATGTCGTGGAAGCCGCCGCTACCCCAATCACCAATCCCGTAAAGGTGTTTACCCCCGTATCCCCTATGAGCAAAGTCTGGATGAAGAGCGGGATAATCGGGATGACCATCATCCGGCCAAGTTGAGTCAAGAAACGCATCGCATAGCAAATGACCACTCCCGGTAAGGAGAGAATCTGGCGCCATTGTTCGAGGAAGCCATTGGCTTCCACGCCATGATTTTCTGAGGGGATAAATTCCTCCCGTACCCCAAGCAGAACCGTAATCCCAGAGATGAAGAGAAGACCTGAAGTAACGTAGAAGGTTGCGCTGTAACCAAAGGCATCGGCGACAACCCCCCCAATCAAAGGACCAACCGCGACGCCGGTCCCGATCCCCACCTGGAGCAAGCCCATGGCGTAGCCTGTGCGATCACGCGGAGCAAGTGAAGCGACCATCGCATTAGACGCCGCGACAGTCCCCGTGATCAACCCTTGAACGGCTCGTAGAAGCACCAACTCTTCCGCCGATCGCACGAACGCCATTAGAAGCACGATCACTACTCCGCCGAACATCGAACGTTCAACCATTAATTTGCGGCCATACTTATCCGCCAGCATGCCCCAAACAGGCGAAGCGAGCATCATGGAGAAACCTTGAGCCGAATACACCAATCCCGCCAAAAACTCGATGCTCATCCCGCTGGAGGATCCCAAGTCTTTCACATACAATGGCAAGAATGGGAATATGCTAGAAAAACCCACCGCGGTCATCATCTGGGCGAAGAATAAGATGTACAACGTCCGCTGCCAGCGCGAGTCGATGGCTTGTTTCAAGGGAGAAGGCTTCATAACGGTTGAATCATACCTCAGGAAGGAGCAACCTGTGGGATTTCCTTCTTACGCTCTTTACGTTCTTCCCGTCCTATCCAGCCAAAAAACAGCAGACATCTACACAACAGACAGTCATTGAACGCGGCATTCAATTCGAATTCTCTACCCTTATTCATTAGATCCATTGTAATTACTCGCCCATAGCTGCAAACGCAGATCCTAAAGGTCTTTTAGCAACGCAATCGATTAGACTGGTATTAAATTCGCACTTGAAGAGCGAGGTTGGCTTGCAGAATAGACCTTTAGGGTCTCTGCCTGAGCAGAAATGATCGGCTAACACAGCATTTTGAGCGGATTTCAGCGCGTTCTTTTAATAAGCGCTGTCCGGAAGAATGAGGTAAGATATTTCGAACGATCACAACCCATTTGCAGCGCAATGCCATGCCTGCTGATCATATGGCAATTTGCTTAATGCCACCGGATTCCCATGAGGGAGAGCGAATATGCACCCCAGGATCGACAAAGAGAAATTCGGCTCTATCACCATCGAGGGGATGA
>CAYGXU010000030.1:3961-32789 GCA_964353875.1 uncultured Anaerolineaceae bacterium
ATGCACCCCAGGATCGACAAAGAGAAATTCGGCTCTATCACCATCGAGGGGATGACTTATCGCCACGATGTGATCGTCCAGCCTGATGGTCAGGTGAAAGAGCGGAAAAAGGAGCTCTCCAAAGCCATTTATGGCACCTCCCATACCATTTCCCTGGATGAAGCGCAGTACATCTACACGAAGGGTACCGCTCTGCTGATCATTGGGGCTGGAAAATTCGGGCGCGTTAAGCTCTCGGGGGAAGCGGCGGCGTATTTCAACCAAGAGGGTTGCGATGTCAAGCTCTTGCCCACATCGCAGGCCATCCATTTTTGGAATGAGACAGAAGGGCAGGCGATTGGCTTATTCCATGTATCATGCTAGGTGGAGTAAGTTATAAGAGCTTCAGGAATTAACTGATCTGCCTTGTGCACATCCCGCCATCACTTTACAGCGATCCATTCAGCTGCTCATCCTGCCAGGCCACCCCCATCTACCACCAACGCTACTCCCGTAATAAACGAAGCTGCTTCGCTGACCAGGAAAAGCGCTGCCTGCGCCACTTCCTCCGGTGTCCCGATCCGCCCGAGAGGCCGATCTGCGGCACCGATCAGGAATTCTTCAAAGGGGATGCCCAGTTGCCTCGCCTCCGATTTCAACATGGGCGTATTCACATCCCCAGGGCAGAGGCAATTCACACGCACCTTCTCGTGGGCATGATCCAGCGCCATGGCCTTGGTGAGCAGCACCACTCCACCTTTAGAAGCGCAATAGGCCGCGGCTTGTCTCCCTCCAACCAGGCCCCAGCCAGAGGCAATGTTTACAATCGCGCCGCCGCCCCCTTCGATCATGACCGGAAGCGCGTATTTGCACATCAGGAAAGTGCCTTTCAGATTAACATCGAGGATGCGGTTCCAATCCGCCTCGGATGTTTCGGGAACCGTGGCCCGCACGATGACACCCGCCGCGTTCACCAAAATATGAAGCCCTCCAAAAGCCTGCCGTATAGCTTCCGCCGTGCTTTGACAGGCCTGCGCCTGGGTCACATCACAAGGAAAGTATCGCCCCATCCCCCCTGTACTCCGGATGTCTTTAACCACAGCTTCTCCGCCGATGGGATCGATATCTGCAACGACAACCGTTGCCCTGGCTTGCGCCAGCATTCGTGCCGTAGCTCGTCCGATCCCTGAAGCGCCCCCGGTCACCAATGCGACCCGTCCAGCAAGTCCCCTAAAAGGCTGCTCATCCCTCAACATCACTCAATGCCTTCCTTACCGCTTGAAGCGTGAACTCTACTTCAACTTCAGTATGCACCGAAGAAACCACCGAGTGCAACGCTGCTGAGGGAGAAATGTAGACTCCCTGCGCCATTAGCGCAAGTGCGAAAGCCCGAAATTTGGTGCGATCTACATATGTGCAGAACGCCCGATAGTCCCGAATGGCGGCTTGATCGGTGAATAGAATCTGGAACATAGGCCCCACCCCCTGCACAATAGCCGATGCTCCCTTCTCTTGAAAGATCGTTCGAAGTCCTTGACAAAGGTTTTCGGCGATCTTCCAGGTATGCTTGAAGGCGGCGCCATCCTGGCGGCATAATTCAAGCAGGTTGGCGCGTGTGGCATACAGTCCCACCCGCGAGGCGTTCTGCGTGCCATAGTGCAACACCCCGCCCCACGCCAGCGCTTCCATGATCTCCGCCCTTCCCACCAGTGCTGCAACCGGCAATCCCGCCCCCAAAGCCTTACCAAAAGTGGCCAGGTCCGGCACAATTTTATAGTATTCTCCGCAGCCTCCACGGGCGATGCGAAAGCCGGTTACGGTTTCATCCAGGATCAGGAGAATGCCCTCTCGGTTGGTGATCTCCCGCAATCCCTGAAGATAACCAGGCTCAGGCGGGATCACTCCCATATTCCCCATGATCCCCTCGGTGATCACCGCCGCGATCTTCCCCCGATGGGTATCGATGGCGCGTTCCACCGCCTGCAAGTCGTTCCAGGGCACCAAAATCGTGTCCTCCAATGCGCGTCGGTTCAAACCGGAACTGTCGGCGATTTTAATCGGGTCGCGCCGATGACCCAATGAAACCGGCGGATGCGGATGGGCATTGACGAGGAAATCGTCAAACCAGCCATGATAATGCCCCTCGAACTTAATGAATTTCGGTTTTCCAGTATACCCACGCGCCAGGCGGATGGCGACCATGGCCGCCTCCGTACCGGTGTTAGCGAAACGAACCCTCTCCGCACAGGGCACCATCTTCTGGATCTGCTCGGCAACCTCGATCTCGACTTCTGTGGCAGCGGCGAACAGACTGCCGCTTGCTGCTGCTGCGCCAATCGCCTCCTCAATGCGAGGGTGTGCATGCCCAAGAGGCAGAGCACCATAGGCCATCATCCAATCCACATAGCGATTTCCATCCACGTCGAAAAGATAGGCGCCCCTGCCCCGCTCGATGAAAAGGGGATAGGCGCCATAGTTCGCTGGGCCGCGTGAAGGGGAACTCACGCCTTCCACCAGCACGCCCAATGCCCGTTCGAAGAGAGCTCGGGACCTTTCTGTTTGATAGCTCATGTCTCTCACCTTCCTGTACTAGTTATTTGCACTCCATGCTGAGCTGCAAAGGCTCGGAAACGTTCAATCAACTCAATAGCTCTGGTCTCAGCTTCTTCAGGTTTAAGCTGCTCACATTCATACCCGAGCAAGTCGTGCATGATTTCCACCGTCTGAGGACAAAATACCACGCTCCCGTCTTCCTCAATCCGCTCAATGCCATCAAAACGATGGGAGTCTTCGTTGATTTTCCTAGCCTGCGCTAATGTCAGATCAGGAGGGAGGGCCAGAGCAAGCTCATGCTTACTCGCGATAACCGGATAGCCCCCTGGCATGCCATGTATTCCGGGAACATGCAAATGGATCTCACGATCGGATAGCAAAGCTCGCACAAGACGGACCGTTGAGCCCGCGGTCAAAAAATGCCACAAAGGTCCATCAGGTATCGGATAAGGGGCAAACAACCACTCATAGGCAGCAACGCCCTCGGTAATATCTTTCCCTTCGAAGTCGACTCGCAGGTAGTAAGGAGGCGGCTGCCCCTCCTTGCCCCCAAAGACCCACGCCTCCAGGGCATGATGCGCAACCATCGTAACACGCAGGTTGCTGGGTTCAACGCCAAGCTTTTTGCTGCCAAGAAGCTGTATCTTCGGAATGATCTCACTCAAGTTCCCTACGCCCGCGGAGGGTGTGAGCCCAAGCGCTTTTAGCACGGGGTTGACAACATCCGGGTAAGAGGCGATCAAGCTGTATCCCTGATAATCGGCAAGCTGCAAGGCTCGCATTAATTTAATGGGTAGGACCAGATGAACTGGGAGCCATGCGCCGAATCCGGCTTGTCTCAATTCAGTCCTTTGCTGCGGAGGAAAGAGGTTTGGCAGCCACCATGTCATCAGGCTGGCGGTGCTAAGCACGATTGCCGGAGAGACCTTGGAGATGGCCTCAGCCGTCTCCTCAATTTGATTCAGATCGAGGGGGACGAAATGAATATCTGGAGCATGCCCCTGCGCCATCGCTCCTAGGCGAGCCAGGTTGCAGCGCACTTCGCTTTGTTCAACATATTGGCTCCCCACGACGATTCGTCCGATCCCCTCCTCGCGCGCGAGAAGCTCCAGGATGACCCCGCCCAGATCACCCAGCCCAATCAGAAACAGACTTGCGCCCATGATCGCCCTCTAAATGAAGATGTGACACTACACGAGAATATACACCATCAGCTCCGGAAAGGTATAGGACCACCCTCACATTCACAGAAGATATGATGGCTATCATTGCCGCACCCACTTGTTCTTGTATTGAGGTGTCTCTAATGATCGGCAACAATAAATCTAGATGCAGGGAAGGTCCTTGTCGGTGACTGCTGCGGGCAGGCAGGAGGCTCCTATCCAAATTGATCTTGTGTCAGAAGGCATTGAAATAATCCCTGCGATCGTACAACGTCGAACCTCTTGCAGAAATCGGACTCTCCACTGACCCTTCATCTATCACCTTGGGTTTGAGATGATACCGCCTACATACCTGATGATTTCATTATGGAATGGAGACGGCCAGCATGGTTATTAATCGTTATGCCGGCAGGTATTTCGTCACGGCCACACCCAAGATATAGAATCCGCGCCGTTTACACCGAACCCTTCATAGATTGGAATAGGCGTGAAATCGGGCGTTGCGGCGAAGTAGAGATCCTCATTGGCAATGAAGAAAAGGCCCCCATTTTCTGGCGCCCACGTCATATAAGCGGCACTTCCCTGGAAAACCTGTAATGCCTCACGGCCGAATGGCCCTGCGTAAAGGCCTGGCATATCAGGCCGAGTAGTTTCATCGAACGCCCAGAAGCGGCCATCAGATGAAAGGACAGGCGGCTTTCCGCCGGGTGCGTCCGATAATCTCGTAACCTCCCCATCAGGAGAAATTGCGGTCAATTCGCGATCCTCCATAGCCAAAAATAGACCAACAGCGGGCTCCCAAGACAACCACCCGACTCCTGTCTCTAGGACCGGATCAGCCTCGCTTTGCCCGGGCAGGTAAAGAAAGGTCCCCTCCCGGTTCTCTTGATTGCAGCCAGCAATCCCTTCGTCTATCGTGACAAGGACAGCGCCAGCCTCAGACGCAACGACAGCATGGCTGAAAAATCCGCTCCAAAGTACTTCTATCTCCCCACTGCGAAGATCATAGGTCCGCAAGTTGGAAGAGCCGCAAGGTCCATTCCGGGTATAAATAGCAAAATGATCTTTGGAGGTCCAGCCGATCACGACTTCATCCCCACTCTCCTCAGGAATCGGATAAAGCGATCTTACCTCACGGCCGTCTGCACGAGCAGCCCAAATGCCATCCATGGCAAATCCTGCCCCTGTGCCGAGGGAATCCACGCTGGTATGCACGATGAAAATCCCATCAGGTGACCAACTCGGCCGCATTGCCTGACTAGATCCATCCGTTAATTGGGTTACCTCACCCGTCTCTGTCGAATAGACATACAAATCCAGGCTTGAATCCTTAGCTGCGCTCATGAAAGCCAACTGGCTCCCATCCGGCGACCACGCCAGACTCTCGAAACTAATCAGGATTTGCTCAGCCTGAGTAAGAGGGTTGTCAGGATCGTTATATTCTTTGGAGGTTGTCCCGGGTGGAATAAGGAGCATAACCGTCTCAAGTTCGGCATTGGGCAGGCTGAGCGTGTAAAGATAAATATCTTCCGTTTGCGCGGAAACATCCGCTGTGAAGAATGCAACATGCCCGCCTTTAGGAGCTGTGGTTTGCGCGAGATCGATGGAGGTAAAAGGACGCACATCCGATATATGGGTCAAACCGGCGTCATCTGGATTAAATGCCCACATGCCTCCCTGACCAGCGATCAGCAACCATGGTCCTTGTCGAGAGATCATTTTCGTGAAGGTGGCGCAGCTTAGACCAGCCAAACCGATAATGACTATAAAAATCATCGCAGTAAGCCTCCCAGCCCTGCCTCGATCATTCCATTTCATACGCCCTCCTCATTGCGATGGTTCCGATGCACGCCTCAGATAATTCAGTGCCCAAAAACCGACCCCAGATCCATGGCATCCGAGATTGGATTTCTAAGGATATATCTTAACCTCACTCTTAGGCAAGGTGGGTCCTCCTTTGCCATTGACCATACCCATCGTGCTTGCCCGCGAATAAATACCTTCCCAATTGGTATGAGCCATTCTGATGGTCGATCGAATCAGATCAGGTATTAGTGGCATTAGAGCAATTCTGGCACTCGCCAGACCTTTGCTTACCTCGCTCCTTTTGCGTGGGGCTTTGTCCACCCTGGCAATATTTCGCCTTTACATCTTCGTTAGGGTATGATTAATTATTATCCAAAAAGCTCAGAAGATATATAAAATCGCCAATGATCAGCTACCTACCTAAACTCCGTCGGGTGAATGCAAATCCGGTCATCCAAAACGGAAGACCTTATATTCTTTTGCAGGATCCCCTAAAGCTCTCAGAAAATTCAATCATCCTGCCTCAGAATGTAGTGCCTTTGCTTAGCCTATGCGACGGCACGCGAGACGCCCAAAGCCTGAGCGCTGCCCTGGCTATTCGTCACGGACAAATGATCCCCTCGACAGAGATTGAACGTCTCCTCAATGCCCTGGATGAGGCTTTTTTGCTGGAGAACGAGCGCTTCATGAAAGCAATGGGTCAAGCCCTCTATGAATATCGCCAGGCGCCCTTTCGGAAAGCCATTCTCGCAGGAGTATCGTACCCCTCCGAAAAGGATGCGCTCCGGGATCTTCTGCAAAGCCATCTTGCCGGCTCAGCCGAGCACGTCGAAACCACCGACATCTTAGGGTTGGTCAGCCCTCATATCGACTTCCAACGAGGTGGACAGGTGTATGCCGCCATCTGGTCACGTGTTACTCAGGCTTTGCAGGAGGTGGACCTGGCAATCATCTTCGGCACGGATCACTTCGGTGAGGGTGCCCCGCTGAGTCTTACCCGTCAGCATTACGCCACGCCTTACGGTATTCTTCCCACGGCACAAGATTTGGTGAACACCTTGACGAAAGCCATCGGGGAAGAAAGCGCTTTTGCGGGTGAGCTCTACCACCAGAGCGAGCACTCCATTGAACTGGCTGCGGTTTGGCTCCATCATATGCGGCAGGGAGAACCGTGTGAATTGCTCCCCATCCTGTGCGGTTCCTTCGAGCGGTTTTTCACCAGCGATTCTCAACCCGAAGAGGATCCTCTCATCACAAAATTCCTCGCCGCACTCCAGGAGATCACTGCGAATCGAAGGGTGATCGTTGTCGCAGCCGCGGATCTTTCCCACGTCGGACCGGTTTTTGGAGGCCATCCCATTGATCTCCTGGGCCGAGCCCGCCTGGAAGCAGTAGATCAAGAGTTGATTAATCGGATATGTGGCAGTGATCCACAGGGATTCTTCGAGGCAATCCGACAGGTCGAGGATCGCAACAACGTCTGTGGCCTGGCTCCCATCTATCTCACGCTGCGATTGCTCAGCCCCATCCAAGGCGAATTGGTCGCCTACGATCGATGTCCCGCCGATTCTCAAGGAACCTCCCTGGTATCCGTATGCGGAATCGTGCTCAGAGAACCCAACTCGGACTGATTGAAGGGAGAGGGATTATATGGGGAAAATCATCAGCCTGCACCATTACGGCTTGCTCCCTGGAGCAGATGAGGCGCGCTTCGAACAGGCGCTTCGCCAGGCACAAGAAAGCGGACTTTTACGACTTCCCGACCTGGTTGACTATCACTTTATCAAAGGTATCAAAGGGGAATGGTGTGGACGACTTGCTGCGGTATGGATTTATGAGAGCCGGGAAGAGGAGATCCTTGCGCCCTTCCTAGATTGTGACCCCGACCGGATTGAGTTCACCTCCTATGAGGTGATGTAAAATCTTAGACCCTGCCAGAGGTTCAGAAACTCCGGCAGGGTCACTTAACGGAATCCGCTTCAAATCATCTGATAAAAGGCTTTCGGTTGAAGCTCGGGGAATTCCTCGTGTCCCACCAGATGCCGGCGCACATCGACACAAAGGTGGCATTTCCCGGCATACCCCCCTTTCGTTTCCTCGTACCCATAAGATTCTTGAGCGAATCGATATAGCCCATACGAGCCCGAATGGATCAGGATATCAATTAATTTCGGATAACATCCCTGGCGGAAATCCTCCAAGATCTGAGGCAGATCATGCCAATTTCCAACAGTCAAGCCTCCGCAGAATCCGGAGATGAAGTTGCCATACAGGTCAAAATGAGAATGATGGGCATACAGAATCTCATGGCGGCAATTCTCCCCCCGGATTGCAGTTGCAGGATGCCTGGGAGTTAGATGCCCCAGGCGGTACCCCGAACGCCCTCCTGAGATCAACCCATACCCCCGCCAAAATAATTCGCCTGCCCCATGGGTTCCATAAAGTTCAATATATTTCTCCAGCAGTACAGGCATTTCCGGATCGAAGGAGCCGATCTGATCCAGCCACTCAGGCAGGTAAACGATCGTTCCCTGACGCCCGAAGATTTCCAGAGCCTTTTGGATGGCCAGAAGAGTGCGCTTGGGCGGGATGGTCTCGGCGTGGAAAGGAGAGCAACTGATCAGGGCTGCTCGCAGACCAACGCTTCTTAACGCGCGGAAACGCTCTTCCACCAACGTTTCACGCACACACCAGCCGGCATTCGTCTCGACGTAATTGGGGATGCCCAATTCGGTCGCTATCTCCGCTGCCTGCAGTAGAAGCGGAAAATTCAGGAATGGTTCGCCCCCTGTGAGATGGACTTGAAATGGTTGCGGCCACTGCCGGGTCGCTTTTATAGCCCCCCTCACCTGCTCCAGCTCCATCCAATCCTGCCATCCCGGCCCACAGTTATAGAGGCAATGAGCACACGCTGCCTGACACTTATAGGAAAGGATCAGACCCAAGTCGGAAGGCTGGAGCGGTGGGAAAGAAGGCATGTCGAACCTCAGCTCCAGTATAACCTGGAGCGCAGGCGTTATAAATCCTTACGACAAGGGTTCAGCCTAGACCCCTTGCACAAGTTCCCTTATTAGACATACAATCGCTGCTTACTCAACGCTTATTCTAAAAGAGCGCAAAGCGGTACAGCTTCAGGAGGGGTGCCCATGGATAAAAAAATGACACTGCGAGGACTTCTTCCAATATGTTTTGCCTTGTTACTGGCCGGTTTGGCTTGCGGGCTGGGCGCTGAAGCGGCACAGCCCTCCATAACCATCAACTACCCTGCAGGTGGATCGACTTTTAAGATGGGCGAGCCGCTTGAAATCCTATCCACCGCCTCTGCTGGAGCGGGTGTCGCCCGAGTCGAACTGATTATCAACGGGCAGATTGTGCATGTCGTTAACGCCCCCGAAGGACACCCGACCACCTTCGCTGCCATCCAACCATGGATACCTAGCGCAGAAGGGGAAATAAGCGTTTCAGTCGTGGCCTACGACACCAAGGGACAAGCTTCCTCACCCGCGACCATTCGGGTTCAAGTTGTCACTCAGGAGGTAGCGGCAACTCGGACTTTAGCGCCCGAACCAACCTTCACCTCCACACCTGTGCCCCCGACCATCGAGAGCTGCACCTATGACGCCTCCTTTGTGACCGATGTCACCATCCCACCCGATACTGTGATTACCCCTGGCTCATCTTTCACCAAGATCTGGCGTGTGATGAATACAGGCACATGCGATTGGGAGACCGGCTTTCAATTGGTTTTCGCCAGCGGTGAACAGATGGGAGGGTCCGCTTCGGCGCCGATCCCTGATACTACCGCGAGTTCTACTGTGGACATCAACGTGGGTCTCATCGCCCCAACCTCTTATGGTGGTCATACCGGTGTATGGCGCCTTCGAACGAATGACGGGACCATTTTCGGTCCCTATCTCACCGTGACCATCATCATTCCACAGCCGGCGACCATCACGCCCACAAACACCCCTCCTCCCACGACGACAAGCACGCCAACCGTGACCCCTTCTCCCGAAGCAAAGGTGGAGACCGTTTTAGTACAAATCTCGGTGAACAGCGGAAGCATCGCAAACCCTGTCGCCACATGTCCTGCCGGGAGTATTGTGACCAGCGGCGGCTTCGCGGTCAATATAGATGTCCTCCCCTATACACACTCCCAAAGCGGCAATGGCTGGGCGCTCTATGTGAAAAACAACTCCGGCACGAGCAAGCTCGCCAATGTCTATGCCTATTGCCTCAAAGGTCCGAGTGGAACCTCCACTCAAGTTTACACACAAGTAACGGTTGCAGCAGGCAATATTGGTCACCCGGTAGCCGAATGCCCCGCCGGCAGTGTGGTGACCGGCGGGGGATGGGCTTCGAAATCCGATGGAAGCCTGATTGTCTACAACAGCAGCATGTCGGGTAATGGCTGGCAGATTTATGCGCAAAATACCAGCGGATCAAGCCAATTGCTGAATGCCTATGCCCTATGTCTTTCTGGTACCGGTGGCTCGACTAGCCAGGTGGTTGTTCAGGACACCATCCCTGCCAGCGGAACCGGTGGAGTAGAGGCAACATGCCCCGCTGGCACACTTGCCAGCGGGGGCGGATTCGCGGGCAGCACAGATCTGAATATCTACAACACCTCCATGTATGGCAGTAACAGCTGGACAGTATATGCACAAAACACGAGTGCATCTGGCAAACTGCTGAATTCGTATGCCATCTGCCTTAGCATGCCATAGTCCGGAAAGATCCCAACGGAAGGGGAAACCTCCCGCCACCTGGAACATGGCGGGAGGCTTTTATATCAAACAGTTGAGCTGCAAATCATTCGAAACCTGCGTTTGCAGGCGCCGCTGGGACGATTAATCAACACACCACCCCTGCAACGGATACATCCATTGAACAAAAACCGGGCAAGATGACCCTATTTCATCACCATGAAAAAGGTCATTGCGCCAACAATCCGGACCACATGGAATTGAGTGAGCACTTTCATATAAGAAGACCTGGGGAGAGCCCGCTCGCCATCGAAAGAACTCTACATCGACGTAAATGATCGAAGAACAGCGAATTGCTTACAGATAAAACCCGAAATAGCGACATGTGTTAGTTGCGCTCGAGCGTCCGTTTCTCTATAATCGCATAAAGGGCCTGATCTAACTACATCACAAATCCTGGCCTTCCTATCCGCCTTCACATACCTAGAGAGGCTCAACCATGGAATATCTCATTGCTCACGATGTTGGAACGAGCGGTGACAAAGCCGCTCTACTCAGAGTGGATGGCCATGTCCTGGCAACCGATTCCGAACCCTATCCCACGCATTACCCGAGACCGCTTTGGGCTGAACAGGATCCCGAAGACCTTTGGCAGGCTGTCGGTGTGACAACCCAACGACTGCTGCAGACCACCAGGGTTCAGCCATCGGATGTCCTGGCGCTCTCGTTTTCATCTCAAATGGTTAATGCCATCTTCCTCGATGGCCAGGGTCGACCTCTGCGGCCAGCGATTAATTGGCTGGACGGACGGGCTGGCGAAGAGGCTCATCAGGTGATGCGTAAGCTGGGTGGGCCGAAGATCTTCGCTGCACTGGTGGGCGCAACGCTCACTGGGAAAGACCTGCTGCCGAAATACCTGTGGATGAAACGGAATGAATCCGAGCTATATCAAAAAGCAGCCGCGATCGTCGATGTCAGTGGTTATATCTTATTGCGAGCCACAGGCAAGTTGGTCTACGAGTGGAGCACCGCCAGTGTAACCGGCCTATTTAATTTGAAATCAAAAAGCTGGGACACCGGGCTGATGCGTTTCTTCGGGATTGATGCAACCAAATTCCCCGACCTGGTACATTCTTGCGAAAACGTAGGAGGGCTGACAGAAGAGGCGGCCTCGGCCCTTGGCCTGCGCGCAGGCACGCCGGTGATTGCCGGCGCCGGGGATGCCATGACAGCAGCAGTGGGCTCCGGGGCTGTGGCGGATGGCGATGGACACCTCTGCTTGGGAACTTCTGGCTTTGTGGGTATCGTCACTACTCGTAGGGTCACCGGGCGGCGAGGCATTGTCACCCTCCAATCCGCTGATCCCGAGAAGCTCCTCCTGGTTGGAGAAACAGAGACTTGCGGAGAATGTCTGCGTTGGGCGGCACGCGAGTTGTATTCAACCGAACCCGGCCATGCTGCCTATACTCTCATGGACCAGGTTGTGGCTGATACTCAACCTGGCTCGGGCGGCTTGCTCTTCACGCCATGGATGTACGGCGAGCGCTCGCCCATTTCCGATGAGCGCGCCCGCGCCTCTTTCATCAACCTCGGGGCGAATCACACTCGTGCTCAAATGACGCGCGCCATTTATGAAGGCGTCGCTTTCAACCTGCGCTGGATCCTGGAATCCATCGCTGCTCATTTCAAGTTACGCCCGGATCCTATTCGAGTGATTGGTGGAGGAGCACGCGGGCTTCCATGGTTGCGGATCATCACTGATGTGACCGGACTAACCCTAGAGAGCGTATCTCACCCCCAGGAGGCCTCTGCTGTGGGAGCGGCATTGCTGGCCGCCGTCGGCATGCAGGTGGTTCCCTCAATCGAGGCAATCAAACCTTTGGTCGCGGTTGCAGAAGTGATTGAGCCAGATTCTGCCTCCCGGCCTGAGTACGAACAACTCTACCGAGCATTTAAGTGTATTTATCCTGCATTAAGAAAGATTTGTCATACATTGAATTGAGGGAAATCATCTCGACTACTAAAAATCAGATCGAACCCATGAAAGACCTGCTAGACAATCTTGGAGGATAGGATGGACCCCGCTGCCTCATCGGAACTTTTCGAACATGTAGAGAAAATGCTCAAACCCTACAAAGAAGGTTTTATGAGCTTCTCGAGCCTGCCCAAATCAGGTATCAAACGAGAGGATATCTTAGACGAAATGGAGAAATTGCGCTCGATCGAGGAGCGCACGTGGAGGGAGGGCTTCGCTTCTGGGGCTGTCTACCATGGCGATGAAAGCCATATTGATTTTGTCACCCGCGTCTATGCCCTCCATTCGCAAAGCAATCCGCTCCATCCGGATATCTGGCCGAGCACGACCAAATTTGAGGCGGAGATCGTCTCGATGACTGCTCACATGCTCCATGGCGATCCCGCGCAGGGCATTTGCGGGACGGTCTCCTCCGGTGGGACGGAGAGCATCCTGCTGGCGATGAAGACCTATCGCGATTGGGCGCGCGATTCAAAGGGGATCACGCAGCCGGAAATCATCGCCCCCACGACAGCCCATGCCGCCTTCGATAAAGCCGCTCAATACTTCTGCATGAAGATCATCCGCACTCCGATCGGAGCCGACTTCCGTGCTGAGGTGAAAGCCATGAAGGCCGCGATTACGGAGAATACGGTCGCTCTCGTCGGTTCGTCTCCCCCCTTCCCACATGGAATTGTCGACCCACTGGACGAGATCTCCGAACTGGCCAGGGAGCATGATATCGGCTGTCATACGGATGCCTGTCTGGGCGGATTCGTCCTCCCTTGGGTGGAGAAGCTGGGATACGACGTCCCAACCTTCGATTTCCGCTTGCCCGGTGTAACCTCAATCTCGGCCGACACTCATAAGTATGGCTATGCCCCCAAGGGCACATCGGTCGTCCTCTATCGCAATCATGATCTACGTCACTACCAGTACTTCTCCACCACTGATTGGCCTGGCGGTCTTTACAACTCTCCCAACCTTTCGGGCAGTCGACCGGGCGGCCTGAGCGCCGCCTGCTGGGCAGCCATGGTCTCCATGGGGGAGCGAGGCTACCTGCAGGCAGCCAGGCAGATCATGGAGACCGCAATCTGGATCACGGAGGAGATCAAAAAGATCGTCGAACTCCAAGTTCTCGGAGAGCCTCTGTTCGTTATCGCCTTTGCCTCCGACTCGCTGAACATCTACCAGGTGATGGAATACATGGGTCGCAAAGGCTGGGGGCTGAATGGGCTCCACCTGCCCCCCAGTATCCACCTCTGCGTGACCCTGCGCCATACAACCGCGGGTGTGAAGGAACGATTCATTGACGATCTGCAGGAAGCCGTGGCGCATGTCAAGGACAACCCCCAGGCTCCGGAGGGGATCGGCCCGGTGTATGGTATGGCCGCTTCGCCCGACTTCCGGGGCATGGTGAGCGACGTGCTCAATTGGTACCTTGACAAACAATTCGAAGTTTAAGCTGAGACCTCACAGGTCTTGGAGACCTGTGAGGTCTCTTCCTTCGATGAACTGTGGGTGATGAATAATCCTCTGTTCCCCTGATGAGAATATCCGATGGGAACTTTAGAAATTCGGGCTTGAATTTTGCCATGTTCTGGGTGAAAATAAAACCAAGCCGAATTTAACTATCCATAAACTTGAGCCTCCCTCCTCCAATCCAAGGTCTGCATTCATGGGAATAGCGCCCCGATGAATGCTGCATTGAACCATAGAAAAAAGTCGCTTTGCCTAATACCGGCCCGGAATGTTCCTGATTCCAAGGGGAGAGGGATGATGCATTTCAAACTTTCCACTTTCCTCGTCAGCCTACTTGTTCTCTTTCTGCTATTCACCCTGACTGGTTTTGAGAACGAAAGCGCCGCCGCAGATTCTTTCTACAACCTATTCCTCCCTCTGATTCAAAGAGGCGATTCTGAACCGAAGATCCTCCTCACAGATGCCCAGACGCAAACCTTTCCTGTCCCCTACGGCTATGGATTGACCTTCCGTTACGATTTCAGTGATCTCTATCGCCTCCCTGGGCGCGTCGCCGATTTTGTGACCACGCAATTCTCCCCCGATGGCGGTTTGACCTGGTTAACAGACGAAGCTCAGCGATCTCCGCAGTATGATTCGGATGACATCCATGGGGATATTGCCTGTGGCCTGACTCAATACAATCTGGTAAGTGGGCACACTTATGCCCTGCGCATCCTCCTCACCTGGCATGACGGCCTGGGGACCTACCAAACTCCCTCCGACTCGATCTCTGCAACCGTCTCCGAGTATGATTGCGGAGACCTCGACAACGATGGCATTCCCGATGCCCTCGAACAGGGTTTAGCAGAGAAGTTCTTCCCTAATTTGTGGGCACGTTGGGAGAAATCAGATCGACAGAAGTTCTATCCTTATCTGGATAGCTATGACGGCACCTTGCCCTTCTCTGTTACCCCTTATCTCGCGGGAATATCCATACAGGAAGCCAATACGAATCTGAGCCAAACTCATGTGCAATACTGCGGTGTTCTCTTCCAATGTCTGGAAATCCGCTATGGCCTTGCTTACACCCGCGACTGCGGCGACGACCCGAGGAATGGATGTAGTGGCATTAATAACCACCTTGGCGATAGTGAGTTCTATGCCATTTTGGTTGCCAGGGAGGGCTACGATCAGAGTTGGGGGACACCTTGGGAGCTGGCGAAAGAAGACGTCGGAGCCTGGCGCCAGGTGCTCAGTTATACGGCTGCACACTGGGGAACCTCAACCGACTCGAGCAAATGTCATTACTACATGTCCCCACGGACCACACCAGCCACGCTCTTCGTGGCGGAAGGGAAACACGCTACCTACCATAGTGTCAGGGATTGCGATAAGGGCGGTTTCTACGGATCGGATTATTGTGTGGACGAAAGGCACGGGGGCAAGAACCTGCGCAATGACCTCAACCCAGGAGAGCTGCAAAACATTGGTAACTCTTCCGAGCATTTCCTTTACGACACCAATATCCTGCAACCGAAGGACCTCAAACAGGATACCTATGAGCTTTGGGCAGGATCCAAATTTGGTGAAGCGGGATCCTTCTTGCAAAAATTCACAGTCTACTTTCCCTGGGATGAATGGTGGTTCTACAACTCCCCGGCAGGGAAGGGCTGTGGTGACCTGTGTGGTTGTCGCAGTGGCAATTGACCCGAAAGCGAATTGGTTATTCCCACCTACATAGAGAACCTTATCCCATTGGAAAGAGAAGATAAAACGCCTGATTTCCTAACCTCTGGTAGGCATATGCATGTTCTCGTGTTCAACTTGTGATGAGGAAAAGGTCGCCTGATCGCCTCGCTTGCTACTCCCAAGAAAATTAGCAAATTCAGAGCCCGACCAGGGAAGCAATAATTATGCCGGTCGAGGCGCTGAGTCGCCGTAGCGCTCCTGGAGAAGTGAGCCCCAGCGAATGAGTTGACCCGCCAGCCACTTGATGGCCTGTGAAGCGAGGCTTTTCCCCCGATGGGTTCTGATCCGCTTTGCAGCACTGAGAAGCCGATAATGTTCTGCTTCACGGATCAACTCCGCCGAACGTCTCCTGGACGCTTCGAAATCAGCCCAAAAGAACATCCTCCACCATCCCTTCTATTCACCGCTGCGTCACAACGACACCTGCTTCTGCTTGAAGACCATTGGACGCTCCTTCTGCTTAAGTGTCTTCAAGCGATCAAGCGCACGCCCTAAACGCCGAATGGCCTCGACGTTCCTCTCGGGCGAGTTCATGGCGAAATTCAAACGCATGAAGTTTTTCACACGCTGCCCCGGGAAAAAGAATGAGCCGGGTGCGAAGGTCATTCCCTCCTCCCCAGCCAGAGGGATCAGTTCATCGGCAGAGCAATCCTCTGACAATCGTACCCAGAGAAAGAGCCCACCCTGGGGAATCTCCCAGGAAATATCGGAGGGCATATATTTTTCCAAGGCGCTCAGCATGGCGTCCCGTCTTTGACGGTAAATGCGACAAGCACGGCGTAAATGCGATTGATATCGGCCAACGGTGATGTAGGCTTCCAAAGCACGTTGCATGAAATTGGAGGTGGTAAGATCGTTTGTGCGTTTCAAGGCCAGCAATCGATCAAACACGGGTCCAGAAGCCACGAGGAATCCCACTCGCAGCGCCGGCAAGAGGACTTTCGAAAAAGTGCTGGTATAGATCACCCTGCCTCCCGGGTCAAGCGCCTTCAACGCCGGTTGCGCACGGCCTTCATATCGCAGATCTCCCGAAAAATCATCCTCGAGAATGGGGATATTAAAACGATCGGCAAGATCGATTAACTGCCTGCGGCGTTGGGCAATCATGCAAGTACCCGTGGGATTATGAAAGGTTGGGATGGTGTAGATCAGACGTGGACGAACCGTCTGCAAAGCAGCCTCCAGTTCTGATACCACCATCCCCTGGGCATCTACAGGAATTCCGAAGACTCGCGCTCCGATCGAGCGGAAAAGGTCGATCGTCATGGAGTAGGTCGGGCTTTCCACCAGAACCACATCCCCTGGTCGCAGGATCAAATATGCAACCATGGCAATCGCCTGCATCGAGCCGGAGGTTACTAAAACCTCATCTGGATGCGTTGGTATCCCCTGGCTATTGAGGATTTGGGCAATGGTTGAGCGTAATGGGAGATAACCCGCCGGATCTCCATAGCCCATCACGACACAACCATCGCGACGGATGACTTCCCGCACCGTTTTGCCGAACTCCTCGACCGGAAAAAGTTCCTCCGCGCCCACCCCTCCACTGAGGGCGATCAGATCCGGGTGTTCAACACTGGCAAGCAACCGAGAGAACTCCTGCATGATCGGTTGCCAGGTTTGGGTAAGCAAATCCTGTTGCCATAGGGGCCAATCGCGTGTGCGCGGACGTCCATTGAGAAATTCATCCAGGGGCTGCAATTGCCTGGCCACATAGGTGCCGCTCCCGGGTCGGGTATAGACCAGTCCTTCCGCTTCCATCTCAGCATAAGCATTGGCAACCGTAATGCGGCTCACTCCCAGGCTCATCGCCAGCGCGCGGCTGGCCGGCAAGCGCATCTCCGGCGCTAAATTCCCACTTTGGATCTGTTCGCCGATGAAGGTTTGGATCTGCTGATAGAGCGGGGTTGTACTATTGTGATCTAATGGAATGCGCATCTTTCTCCCTCTGGTACCAGTCCAATGGCCTATTGGTAGCTATATTATGACCCAATGACACGTTTTCTTATAGTACCAATCTTTAATTGGCCCTATGAGTCCGCCCAGCGCGTCTTACCATCCAACCGAAGGATGCCATTCCTCAAAAAAGGCGAAGTACGTAAGGGCGAAGCATTAACTAGCTTGAAATCCCCTGGAAATAGCTGACAGTGAATGCTTCGCCCCACCATAGGATCTACTCTCCCCAATAGTGTGAATGCTGAAAAAAATAAGGCTGATCTTTTAGGACAACCCTGTTAGGGGTGAGGGTCACTTTCCCTCTCCCAACATCAATAAAACGCGGCTTGACCATTTGGGACAACCGCGCGGCGAAGAATGCGGTGCGGATTCAATCCTTGTCTATATTCATGCCTCTCGAACATACACTCGAATAGCTGCTCGGCCTTCCACCGGACACTTGTATTCACAAATCCCACAGCCAATGCAGCGATCACCGAGAACTATCGGACGTTTGACTACCCTTTTCTCCCCACCGATTCCAATCACCTCTGTCTCCTCTAAGACGATTGCTTTTTGAGGCAATGGACACATCTCTTCGCATACGATGCAATCGGCGTTCTCTGCCCAGGCGATGCACCGATTCCGATCGATGGAAGCTCGACCGATCATCTCAATCCGCTTCTGCTCCAAGCTTAGCGCAGGGATGGCTTCCACTGGGCAACTCATCCCACACGCATTGCAGCTAAAGTCGCAGTATCCCAACCTGGGGATCAGAATCGGCGTCCACAACCCTGCCAATCCCGCCTCCGCCAGAGCGGGTTGCAGCGCCCCTGTAGGACAGGTGCGCAGGCATTGGCTGCATCGGACACACTTCAAGAGCATATCCTCCTCGCTCACACCCGGAGGCCGGAGTAGATGGGGGCGGTCACGATCCCCGCCCAGGTCCACCTGCAGCAACGCCACCCCTGCCACCGACGCCCCTAAAGCAGCCAACGCGCTGCGGCGGCTGGGATCATACTCGTTCCACGGGGCAATACCCAACTGGGTGGAAAAAGTAGTCGCGTTCTTGGTACACGTATAGAGACATTGCATGCAAAGCGTGCATTCGCTTGGATCACTGGCGAACCTCGCTTCAGGCCTGATTGTCGCGGTCGGGCAGGAGTTGGCGCAAACTCCGCAACTGCTGCACTCCGCACGGACCCTTCGACGGAGGATGGCGACTTTGCTGAATAGACCCAGCATCGCTCCCAGTGGACAAAGGTAGCGACACCAGAAACGCTCAGCAAAGGCGTTGAGCAGGATAATTCCGAGAAAGAGTCCAGCAAAGAGGATGCCCCCTTGATGTGCAACCGGTAATTGTGGAAACAGGCTGGGGCGGATGAGGCGGTCGAAGGCGGCGACGCCTTCCCGCAATGGAGGTAAGCGATAAAGCGCCCCTTCGATGGCGGTCACGATTTGGTCCAACGTGGGCCACACACTCACAGCAAAAGTGCGCATCGTGAGTGTCAGTGGGTCGAGGATCAACAAGGTCAGGTTGGCAAAGAGCGCCGCAAAGAAAATCGTGAACAACAAACCATATTTAACCCGGCGCCACCCCTCGGCAGGAGGCTTCCTCTTGTCCCGTAAGCGTCGTAGGGAGAAGAGATCCAAAATCGTCCCCATAGGACACAACCATCCACACCATGCCCTCCCAGCTACCAATGTCAGTCCGACAGTCAATAGCGCCAGCGCAGAGCCCGCCAGAAATGCCCGGCTGGCCAAAAGGTTGGCGAGGGCAGTCAGCGGATCCAGGCGCATGGGCAAAGCAGCGAACCATCCTGAAATCCGCCCCCCATGCGATCCGATTAAGAGCCCCAGGAATGCCAAGAACGCCATACCCTGCACGACCTTGCGTATCGCCACCCAAGGTCGAATCGCACGGGTTGATTTGCGTTTGGAATTAAGCACTTAGGTTGATCTCCTCAATGCGAAGGTTGCCCAGGTCGCTGCGGCCCAGGCCCATCGCCGCCCCCGCACGAATATAATCCAAGTCCTCGGGAACCATGCCAAAGAGCGTCGCCGCATAGCTATCGGCAGCCACGATGTCCGGACTGGCGATCACGGTGTCCAGCTTCTTCACCGCATCCAGACTTCCGCCGGAGGGACCACCATAGGTCAGAATCCGTACGGCGTCGACTACCGTCAGTGCTGGGCGAACTCGGCTGGCGAGATCGGCCAGGCGTTGCCCCAGGTTGCGATGCATGGCAGGCCGGTCTTTGATGACACCCATCAGGTTCTTCATACCCAATGTAAGTCTTGCCAGGCCATGATCCTTGGCAATGGGGACATTAATGACCACATCTGCCCGCAGGACTTCATCGTAAATGTCACATTTTTTGAGATCCATGCCCATGGGGATTTCCGTGTCCACGAATTTAAACGTGGAGAAGGCCTCCATCTCACCCCCTGCCGCCAATACCTGTTCTTGGATTCCACTGCGGACATAGGCCTCATCTGGTGTGCCACCGAAAGGAAAATCCATCACCAGCACGCTTCCCGCACCCGCTTCCAAACTCAGCTTGACCAACGTGCTCACCACCCAGGGATTGGTAGTGGCCGCATACTCATAGCTATGGTAAGCCACGCAGATGTTGGGCTTGACGAGCACACGATCGCCTGTGCGGACGAAGCGCTGCATGCCGCCCAACGAGGCGATGGCGGCATTCACCAGGGCTTCCGGCTCCCCACCTCGGGCTACACTTAACTCCGGAGTTTTAGACGGCTCGACCGGTTCGGTCGTAGGCGATGCTTCTACAATAGGAGTTGACTCGGAGGGCGTCTCGCTACCAGCGGCAGTCGGCAGCTTGGGATAGGTCGCGGTGGGTAATGCGCTGGAGGGCGACTCTGTCAACGGTACCAGCCCCCGCCGACACCCGACCAGGAATTGGCTCCCGAATATCGCCCCTAATTGGACCGCCATCCAGCGTATGAAAAACCTTCGATTAGGACTTGTCATGAAACCAACCTCCTTCTCTCACATCCATTATGTGCGTACTATGTTCCCCGCCTACCTGTTGTATGATGATGGATTGCATTGACTCCATCCTGGCCTGACTGGGATTGGCTTGATCTCAGGCTGACGTTCGCGAATAACGCCCCCTTGAGGATCCTTATGCTTTCCCTGGCCATAAACTATAAAATGGAGTTATTTACCTAATTAGGGCTAATTAGTCCTTTTCTTTTGAGGGACATTTTGTCATAAAGGCCTGCCTGCAAGCAGTGGATTTCATCCTTCGATTTAGGTATCACCCTTCACTATCCAACATGTGAGGTTTTCCTGGCATGCGAACGATTCCATATGAAAGAACCATCTAATGTAAATACTCATCCTTACCTGCAAACGCAGACCCTAAAGGTCTTCTTGGCAAGACAATTGATTAAACTTGCATCAAATTCGCACCTGAAGAGCGGGCCCGCAGTGTAAAACAGACCTTTAGGGTCTCTGCCTGAGCATCTAGCGTTCAATTATGGCACATCCTGCGCTCGTTCCCCTGCCCATGAGGTCAACGATGATGTCGATCCCAATCGAAGGGACGAGCTCACCAGCGTTCGTAGCGGACCAACTCCGAGAGTGCCTTGCGCTCCTTGGGCTTGGGCTGGTCTGCTGGGTAACCCAGGGGCGTCATGGCGATCGGTTCCACTTCCCCCGGCAATCCCAAGACCTCACGCGCCGCTTGGCGATCGAATGCCCCTACCCAGCAAGTGCCAAGACCAAGATCAGCAGCAGCCAGGATGAGATGGTCCATGACGATAGCCACATCCACATAGACGTAGTTCACCCCCTCCTGGCTCACCCAGGCCTTCGTAGACAACCCGCAAGCGCAGATGACCAGCGGCGCTTGCGCGAACCATTCGCGCGGGTAGATTCGCTTAAGCTCCTCTTCACGCCCTTGCGTGTGAATCACAATCAACTGGAAAGGCTGGCGATTGGCGGCTGTCGGCGCCAGTCGAGCTGCCTCCAACACACGCTGAAGCTTATCCTCTTCAACCGAATCAGAGCGATAAGCCCGGACGCTGTAACGGGTTTGAATCAGATTGATGAATTCCATATTTTTTACCCTCCTCGATGGTTTGCGATCCTATCCCGAGTGTACCACGCCATTTTTGGAACCAGCCGGCGATCTTTTGATATTTCTCTACGGCGGCCCAATGCGATTTCGCCAGCCTTAATGATCTTTGCATAGAATCCTGCGGATCAATATGACTTGAGCGGTTTCACGGAATAACCCAATCATGTACAATAGACCGCTCAACAAGGAAAAATGTTAGCCGGGACTAGAACTCTCATACGAGACGAGAATGTTGATGAGCAAACGCAAAAATCTTATCGCCTACTTGATTTCTCTCGTCTTCCTGACGGCGATCGTCATCACCAATCTGTCGCTTAACCCCATTTTTATCCGCTTTTTTATATGGATCAGTGCTATCGGCTTCGGCATTTGGCTCACCTATACCTCTCGCTCCCAAAGGCCTCTTCGGTACCATCACATCCTCTTTCCACTGGCAGCATTCATTGCTTACCGATTCATTCTGACCAGCCTCGCTCCGCACCCCATCATCAGTTTTGAGTTGGTTCTGCGGGAAATCTTCATGCTCTTCGCCTTTGCTTTTGTATTCGATTCCCTCAATCGGGCCTGGCAACCGCGTACCTGGCAGAACGCACTGCTCAATTTCGCCGTCATCTTCTCGTTGATCGAACTCGGATTCGCCTTCCTCTGGTACAGTCGTTGGTGGCAAATCACGGGCATCCCTTTTTCATCACCTCCTTTTGGGTACCGCTCACCCGGATTGCTCCTTGGTCACCCGAACATCATGGCCGGTTTTCTCAACCTGCTTATTCCCATTGCGGTGTTCCGTCTCACCCAGGAAGAAGACCGAGCGAAACGATTCCTATGGATCCTGGGATTGATCATTTTCATGAGTGCACTCTACCTCACATCCTCCAGAGGGGGCTGGCTGTCGGGAATATTGGGCATCTCAACAACCCTAGTCCTTATATATGGCCCAAGGGTCTTCCGCAGTCTGGTGGGGAAAACGCGTCAACCGTTTCGAAAAGTCATCCCCATTAAAACCCTTCTCTTCGCCGTGCCCATCCTGCTCATCCTGTCATTGCTTACCCTTTCCTTTTTTAAACAAGCATCGACGATCACCACACATGCCACAACGGTTTCTGGCTCACGATCCGGTATCTGGGGACCGGTTATCGAGATCATTCGCGTCGCGCCTTTCTTCGGTCATGGACCAGGTTCCCTGGCCGTGCTTTTTAACCAACAAACCCAGGTTCCTCCGGGATTTGTCACCAGCCATGCCCACAATTTGGTTCTGCAGTTTGGTGCCGAGACAGGCATCCTCGGCGTCGGTTTTCTACTCTGGATCATCTTTCATCTGCTCCTTTCGCTTTACCGCACCTGGAAGATTGGCTCCCCATCGACGCGAGCACAACTCGCAGCGTACATTGGAGCCGGTGCGGCTCTAGCCTCCCATCAGCTCGTGGACTATTTCCTGGGATCAACCACCTATGCCCTAACCGCTCTCATCCTCATGGCGCTTGCACTCCATCATGCGCCTCCAACAGAATGGAGCACACTCAAAAAACGATGGGGCATGGCCATCCCCATAGTATTGTTGCTCTTCTATCTGGCCGGGACATCCTACACCTCAATGGGCGCCATCGACTACTGGCATGGCGTGGAAGCTGGACGACAGGATCAGTGGCAGGAGGCGAAAGAGCGCATCTGCCAAGCGTACCAAAAGCGTGCTGAAATCAGCCTCTATGGTTTCCAATGCGGCCTGGCTCAGGTTCAGCTCTACCATTTGGATGGCGACCCCAAGACTCTTCAATCGGCAATGACGTTACAGACAAAACTGCTCCAGGATGATCCCTATTGGCCCGTCCATTGGGCGAATTTGGCAATGCTGGAATGGACTTCTGGCGAAACCATTCAAGCCATAAAGCATATGGAAGAGGCTTTGGAAGCCGCCCCACGAAACTCAACTTTCGCCCTTAATCTGGCCCTGATGGAAGAAGCCAGCGAAAACGAAGCCCAGGCCCTTGAAACCTATCTACGAGCTTTGGAGATTGACCCCTGGATCCAATTCGGTCAGGTCTTCGTCGATTCTCCCCTGGCGAAAACCGCTCTTGAATATTGGAAAAGCGATCCCTCCCAAGAGACTAACATTAGCCCAACGCTGGAAGGATGGAGGGCATTGGTTTCCGCCCAATTCTCCCAAGCTGAAGCAAAATGGACACAAGCCGTCGAGCAAAACCCACAAGACGCACGCGCTCATGCGGGACTTGCTCTTCTTCATCAACAACAGGGCGAAGATGATCAGGCCTGGGAGCATGTTCAAATCGCTTTATTCATCGATAGCTCACTTCCAGAGATTCTGCACACCGCCGGAAGTATTGCTCGACAACAGGGTCGTGATGCAGAGGCTTTCAATTACTTTCAACAGGCTTTTAATCTGATCGAAAACAAGTCCTATTCCTACTCCTATTATTATGGAGCATTCAACCGTTTCTTCCTGGAATCCGACCTTGTGCCTCAGATGAGACGCGGTATATTAACCCCTGCGATGATCGAAGATTTCACACTTCTTGCTCAATATCAGGAAAAGAACGGAAACCATCCAAAATCAATTGAAATCCTCAAGCGTATCGAGATTGAAGCTGGAGGAACATCTCTGCCTCAGAATAATGAGCGCTAATGTCGGTAGGTTGGACTGCTGAGAGAAGTATTTGTGAATCCCAAAGAGATTCCGATGGATGACATATAATTTTCCTCTCTCACATTTGAACGCTTCAAATCGAAGTTTATTCGCCTATATCCAACAGTCTTAACTTTTGTGATTGTGGCAGCCTGGATCTGCTGGCATTGGTTTCCCGACGGCGGCTTTGCTTGGTGCAACGATATCGGCCTGGGCGTTCGTCCTTGATGGCTCGCACCTTGGACTGAAGGTCTTCGGCTCGCGCCAGGGAAGCATCGGTCCTCTCACCCCTTGGGGAGCTCTCGATCGGACAGCTGCTGCCATCACGAATGCAAACAGCGTCGATGTTCTTGCTTTGGTGGCGCAATGATTCGAAGGACTCAATTGGATCATAAGCCCGGCTCTGGTTTCCCATTTGGTAATTTGGTTGTTCCACAATGGCCAGACCGAATGACCATAGCTGGTACGCCCTCAGATACGCGGAATAGCTCTCTGCATAAGATAGCACCAAGCCGCGCAAGAAGATCCAGAATGCTTGCGATGATGAGGTTAATATAAATCCCCTGCCTGTATTCAGTCCTTAGGATGGGGATGAACTTTGCAGCCCTTCCTCTGAGGCTATCCATTGCCATAACTCAAGAACGTAATTAATAAAGCCAATATCGCTGGCAGACAGGAACTTTTGGGAAGAATCAATTCCAGACCTGTGGGATATGATGAACGAAGCAGATCCCCCGAGAACCCTCTCTACCAGGGAAACTCATAAGAAAAATTGGGAGACTCAGACAAAGTTTTTGTTTGAAACCTCGATATGCAGCCCGGAGAGATCCACTGCCACAAACCTTTTGAAGCACGATGATCAAGTGAAGCATATAACATGGAGGAGCAAAAAAATCGGGTTCATGCTAATATGAAGCCCATTTTAGCGCCTCTTATCTATTTTAATGATTGATTTGGGCGATTAAGGAATGCTGGTATGACTGACTTCATGCGTTCGCTTCGAGCATCAGGCGCATCCTCGCGGGGTATGCTGACAAAGAGCATCTTCCTCCTAGGTCTTGTGTACTTGATCGTGATCTCCAGCTATGTGGAAGGCCCGCTCAATCCGATTCTCCTCACGGCCCTGCTTTTATTTTTCCTTTTCAGCAGATCCAGGGGAAACTTAGGAATTGAAATCCCATCAATGGTCTTCATCTTGGTATTAATCCTAACCTCCTTCACATCGATCGATCCTCAACGATCCTTTTATGAAGTGTGGTTAATTGGAGTGGGTATCTTTTTAATTTTTGCTACGGCCCGGATCGTTCAGGGAGGATTTTCTTCGCATCTATTGGTTAATTTCTTATTGATCGTCGGTCTCGGCTTAATGATCTTTAGCTGGGCCGATGCGGGCAGGTGGTATCTAACATGGAAATCATCTTCTCCAGGAGAATGGATTCCTGGAATCAGTTTCCGTCTAAATGGCGGGAATACCATTGCTGCGTATTACCATGCGATCCTGATGATTGGCCTCGCACGTCTTGTATATAGCCGATCTCGTATGGGGCGTTTATCGCTGGGTGGCTATTGCCTCTCTGCTGCATCGTTGATCTTCCTTTCATCCTCCCGCGGCGCGTATATAAGCGTGCTGGGGGGACTCTTTATTCTGGTATATCTGCAATGGAAAAATTTCGAGGGATGGATGCTCGGTCTGCGGAGCCTTTTCCATCGCCATCGTTATCTCGTTTTTAGTTTAGGTGCTATTGCTCTTCTGCTATTTGCGGGAGTCGCTTACTGGTATTTGCATAACATGCAGGCGCATCCGACACATGGAGCAGTCATGCAATCCCGAAACGAATTCTGGGGGCCTGCCTGGAAAGCTTTCCTTCGAAGTCCTTGGATTGGGAATGGGCCTTACACATTTGCCAGTGACTATATGAATTCAGTATCGGTACCACCCTCACCTATTTTCTTGCACGCGCATAATGCCTATCTAGATATTTTAAGTGGCAGTGGTTTGGTGGGTTTTCTTATTTCTGGCTGGCTGATTGGAACGCTCCTTCACCGACTGTGGAACTTGTTTCACATAAAACTCCAAAATCGCCCAGATATGATATTCGCTGCTCTATTAGCGCTGTCCTCATTCTTAATCCATAGCTTTTTCGATGGTTTATATCTGATGCCACTTGCTGCATTTAACCTATGCATTCTCATTGGATCAGCATTGGGTGAAACTAAAGACCCTCGAAAGATATTGTCGGGAATCCCGGTGGGGATTGGTGTCGTGGTTGTGGCCATGGCATGGGTAAATCTCTGGATGACTACGCCTTACCAAAAAGCATTACAGGTAGCTGACAACGGAAATTTAGAGCTGGCTGCGGAGCAATTTTCGCTTTCAATTCAACGTGATCCATGGTTGGTGCTCTCCCAGCAACAACTGGGATTGGTGGAGAGTATCCGCGCCTCAGAAGGGAATTCAAAGGCACTGGCCTCCGCGATACAGGCTATGGAACGTGCCGTTGCGTTGGATTCTGCCTATTCCGTCAACCACGCAAATCTGGGGGCTTTATATAAAGAAAATGGCAAATTGGAGCAGGCGACTGAAGAGTTTAAGCAAGCCCTGGAACTTGCACCCGGATGGGGCACCTGGCACCTGAACTTGGGCGAGGTTTACGAAATGCAGGAGAAATGGGATTTATCAGCCCAGGCTTATGAGCAAGCTCTGACCCTTGAATCAGATTGGGTGGCGGACGGTTTCTGGACAGGGACAGCTTTTCGCAGTGAAATTTCAGCAGAGTGGCAGGAAATGAATTCGGACATCCCAGAGGAAAAGATCCAATATGCGGAAGAACAGGTCAGGCATCAACCATCAGCAGTTCCGATCCTGGAGCTTGCCGCTCAGGAAATAGAGGAACAGGATCTTCCCCCAGCCGAGAGATTGCTCGACATTGCCCAACTTGCTTACTTTCAGAATCCCGCCCAGAGATTGGAGTTGGTTTGGCTGAAGGCTGAGATCGCGGCAGCAAAAGGAGACTGGGCAAAGGCCATATCGCTTGGGGAGGAGGCGATGGATGGATTTCGATTGCAGGGAGCTTATGGTCCTGGTAGCACAGGTAAAACGTTATATGGAACGGGAATATTCCGCTTGGGGATCATGAAAGTTGAGTTGGTCCCCCAATTGACCCTCATTCATTTGCCTGCCCCATGGCCTCAGCGAATGGTGCGCTTGGGATCTTGGTATCAAAAGGCTGGTGATCCGGCCAATTGTAGAGCCAAAACGGATGAGCTTCTCGGCTATGTCCCGGATTTTTTCAAACGATTTCCGGATATGGAACTGGATTGTATTGCGACGAGGTGAATAGGGCAGAAGCAGATTGGAGGGCTCTTCATTGATCGTTGGAATATCCCCGATAAGCATTCATCCAACGTGGCAGGGATTGAGCAGAGCCCTCAAATACAAAATAAGAATTGGATGAAATCTTGAGGTCTCCAATATCTCTATTCTTATCGGGAATTGAGTATTACCGTTCGATATTTATCCAATTGGTGCAAATCTTTGGTTGCGGCCGGATGCTGCGCGATGGAGATGTTGCGACGATCATCCTCCGGTTTGAATGCGGCTCAATTGCTCAAATAGGATTTTTATGATATGAAACAGGCTCACAATATCGATAAGTGAATGAAATTATGATAGCGGTATGTGATCTTATCAATAGTAAAAGTCGATAATGGTATTGGGTGTAGGGAAGCGTATGAAAGAAATCGAATTTATTCAGACAGCAAAACAAATCATTGCTATCATCATACGGGCCAGCTATTCTCCTAGGGAGACCACATTCATCTCACCAAACACGCACGATCAGCAAGTTGGTTTTGTCGTCTATCCAGCCCAAGGCTACATCAAGGCACATAAACATGTTCCGCTTGAAAGACACATCAAGAACACATCGGAGACGCTGGTCGTTCGCAAGGGGCGCACAGAGGCATCGCTTTATGATGACAACGAAGAGCTCATTGCAGAACGGATCCTTGAGGAGGGTGACATCCTGATGTTGGTAAGTGGAGGTCATGGCTTCCGAATGCTTGAAGACACCGTATTGCTTGAGATAAAGCAAGGGCCCTACTCGGGTTTGGCCGAGAAGGAGCATTTCCAATGATCCCTGTCAGCGAGCCACGGATCACTGAACGCGAACGGGAGTATGTCCTGGATTGTCTCCAGACGGGATGGATCTCCTCCGCCGGGCGCTACATTGAAGCATTCGAAACTCAATGGGCGGCCTATTGTGGGATGAAGTATGGCGTGGCTGTGTGCAACGGGACAGTCGCGCTCTCGGCTGCTGTTGCCTGCCTCGATCTGGAACCTGGCGATGAAGTCATCATGCCCACCTTCACGATCATCTCCTGCGCCTTGGCAGTCGTTGAAAATGGAGGGATCCCGGTGTTGGTAGACACCGACCCGGAAACCTGGACCATGGATGTCAACCAGGTTGAGGCCAAGATTACCCCTCGAACTCGGGCGATCATGCCGGTTCATATCTATGGTCATCCGGTTGACATGCAACCGATATGGGAGATCGCCCACGCTCACAATCTGATGATCATTGAAGATGCGGCCGAAGCCCACGGCGCCGAGTATAAAGGTCAAAGGTGCGGCAGTCTGGGAGATGTAAGCTGCTTCAGCTTTTATGCCAACAAGATCATCTCCACCGGAGAAGGGGGCATGGTGCTCA
>CAYGXU010000031.1:0-25523 GCA_964353875.1 uncultured Anaerolineaceae bacterium
GCCATGGCCGATGTCAGCGTGCGAACGCTTTTGCTTGATCTCATGATCCAACTAAAGGAAGAGTTCAACCTCACCTACCTCTTCATCACCCACGATCTGGCAACGGCGAAGTATATTTGCGATCGGATCGGCATTCTCTACTTGGGAAAAATGGCTGAAGTTGCGGCTCTCCGGGAAGTCTATTCCCACCCCCTCCATCCTTATACGCAAGCTTTATTGGCGGCTGTGCCTGTCCCCAATCCGCATGAACGTCGCACGCAACCGATGCCAGCTGGTGAGATCCCGAATGCCATCGCCCCACCTCCTGGCTGCCGCTTCCACCCACGCTGCACCATCGCCAAGCCTAACTGCTCGGTCGATATCCCGGAATTGCGTGAGCTACGATCCAAGCATTGGGTCGCCTGCCACTATGCTGAACAATTTCTGTAATGCCGACTCCGGGAAAAAAGAGCGCTTTCGGGTATCCTTGTTCTATTTTCAATTTGATTTTTCGCCAATGATCATATTTAATTTTGATGTCTCGATCTATGGATAGAATTTCTCCCGTCTTAAAATAATCAAATATAGACCCTCTCTCGGACTCCAGACCTTCGGAGGTTTTAATAATTACGGAATCGACTTCTCTTATTAACACAACCGATCCCCTCGTCTCTGTCCTGATCCCCTGCTACAACGCTCAGGAAACAGTCGACGATGCAATTACCTCGATCATTGACCAAGACCTGAAGGCTTGGGAATTAATCCTTATGGATGATGGTTCAACCGACAGCACTCGCGGTCTATTACAAGCTTTTGCAGAGCGCGATGATCGTGTGCGCCTCTTCCATCAGCCTCATGCTGGGATCATCGAGGCCCTCAATGCAGGCCTACGGCTCTGCAGGGCGAAATACACCGCACGCATGGATGCTGATGATCTTGCCTCTCCTCACCGCCTGGGCAAGCAGGTCGCGTTCCTGGACTCAAATCCAAGTATTGCAGTCGTTGGATGCCTCGTCGAAGGTTATCCTCCTGACAAAATTGGGGAAGGATTTCGCCTCTATCTTGAATGGATGAATCGTTTGACCACTCCCGATGCGATCGCAGGCGAGATTTATATCGAAAGTCCCATGGCACACCCATCCGTGATGATACGCAAATCCTGGTTGGAACTTGTCGGAGGGTATCAAGAACATGGTTGGCCAGAGGATTATGATTTATGGCTGCGCCTCCACCTGGCGGGGGCTAAATTTTCCAAGGTACCAGAACTCCTGATCTCGTGGCGTGAACATCCGCATCGATTAACTCATATAGATCCGAGATATTCAACTGATAGTTTCCTGCGCGCAAAGGCTCACTATTTGTGTCAAGCAGTGCTCAAAGATCGTGACGCGCTCTTCATCTGGGGCGCGGGTCAGACAGGACGCAAGATAGCGAGGTTGCTGGTCGGCTACGGTACACCCCTGGTAGCCTTTATAGATGTCGATCCACACAAGATCGGACGCAAGCGCCTTGGCCGGGATGTCCTCCCTCCTGATCAATTACTGCCCGCCTGGGTCCGATTCAAACGGCCTGTCTTGCTTGTCGCAGTGAGCTCAAGGGGCGCCCGATCTACCATCCGGGAAAGCCTCAATAAGCTGGGATTATGTGAAGCCAGTGATTGGTGGGCGGTGGCATAAGAATCTGCCTCTGTACAAATCAATTGAAAACCGTTGATTCTTTCCAGAAGCGGATTGACCATAAAGCCAAGATGGTTGATGCGCCGGCGCATATTAAGACCCAGGCATTGAGTGTAATGGATCACAAACTAGGCATGAGAATCCAATCGAGTGGAAACCTGATGGACCATAGAGCTGTGGCGGCTTTTGTATCGCAAGCTACGGAGCCTTCGTACAGATGAGGATTCGAAAATAAGGCATCAACTGTAAATAATTACCGAATGGGCGAAAAAGCTCACTCGGCTGAAAATATCATGTTATGAAAACCTTCGTTCCGGTTTCCCTAGGAGGGTGGCAATCTCCCCTGGCGAATTTGTAGCCACGCCGCCAAACCTGGAGATAAAACAAGCCACATAATCACCGTGATGATGATTGAGGAGGTTAAGCACCAGGCACAGGTTGCTCCGATGACGAAGGGCTCTAAGAAAGTCAGATAAGCCGAAAACCCCGTTCCAAACAACGCCATTGCCAGCAGGGCTACTTTGGCCCAGTCTGAGAGGGGTTTGCTAAGATAACGACTTGCCAACCACATGGCAACGATGCCAACATATCCTGCCAGACCGATTCCGCCGACCGGGATCATGCCGAATAATTTCGCATACTTGCTTTGTTGCACCAAGTTGCAATCCCCAACAGGGCCACAGACAGCCGCCTCTCCACTGCTCTCCACATAGGTAAGGTATGCAGCCACAAAAATCCCTATCCCACAAAGCAATAGGACGATCCAGGATATGTTTCTCTCCCTCTCCTCTTCCTCAGGAAGCATAATCCTGCCCACAACCGCAGCCAGGCCGATCAACATGCCGATCAAAACCGCAATCGATACACTATTGCCAACCGGATCCAATTTGATCCGATCAAGGATCGTGAGTTCTTTCACCGGAGGGATGATTCCCGAATTGTTCGCTGTCGCGGTTGGTTTTACTTCAGCTGTGGGTTCTTCTGTCGGGCTTTCTGTCCCATTTTCCGCCACAGGCGCTTCTGGAGAAGGAGTATTTGTCGTAGGAACATCTTCCGGGACAGGGACCATCAAAGCAGCCGCTTCACTCAAGCCGGGGACACTTGGCCAATCGATGCCGCTGCCGGCAAGGCCTTGCTCGATGATCCCAGGGAACATCGCTGGGATTTCATTTCCTCCAATCAGGATCGTCTCCCCAACGATTAGCATCGGCACGGCATAATTTTCCTCTGGTATTTGGAAATGGTCAACCGCCGTCCAATAAAGCGTATTGCCTGCCTCCGTCAGCGTATTGATATAGAGAATCTCTAGAGATTCACCCAGAATCCCAACCAGGGATGGCCCAACACTCTCCTCAGCCTCACTGGGTGGGATATAAAGCACTTCAGGTTCACCTCCATATTTCTCAAACAAGGGGGGCAAAACCTCTGTAATTACTCTTTGACAAACTGGACACGCAGGTGAATAGAAGAGGACTGCGCGCACTACGTTGCCCTGAGCGAGGACTGGAAAGAAAAAGACAAAAATAGAAATGAATGCTATGATTGAAGCTTTCACACTTCTCTTCATGAAAATTCGCATCTCCTATGCTTTCCTATTTATACCTCAAATAGAAGCCTTCTAATGGGTGAGCTTTTTCCAGAGATCCCACAAGATGCCCAAGGTATGCTCTAATCTTTTCCCAAGTTCGAGACCAGCCTGTGTCGTTACATCATCCTCATTTTCGAAGACCATATAAGGCAGGCGATGGTTGCGGACCGAAAAATATCCCGAAGGTCCTGAGGTCAATTCAAACCAATCATCCTCAAAATACAAACGCCTCAATTTCCCTCCATCAAGGGCATGTTCGAGAATGCTATCCGGTTGATTGGGGTTGAAACGTCGTTGATTCTTGCGGAGAGATTCCTCGAAGGACACGTTGACGTAAAAACAGGCAGCCTGGCTCAGGACGATTGCGCTCAAGTATTGGTAGGCTGTTCGATAACCACCATGTTCAGAACCACGAGAGAACTCGATCACCGCTGTCTCCCCACCCTTCGCATTTCGTAGCCACTTTTGGTATTCGAGACTAAGGCGACGGATGAGGAGATGCCAATACTCCTGCTTCAAAAAAACCTCGTCCGGCGTGCTGTGCAGGCGCGCCAAAGAGAATTCCTCCTCAAGGATGCGATCCTCCTCGAACCATGCCCACAACATGGGGAAATCGTCAAACACGCGGATTTCACCAACATGAAATCGTTGCATGCGCTCTTTTGGCGGAATACCCTTCAGGTATTGGATAATCTCACTTTTCCCTGCTGCCGGTCGTGCGTTAAAAATGAGGATGGGAAAGACGGGCAGCATACGGTCGGATCTCCTTTCCGGAATCGCGTCGATTTTGACACTTCAGAACAGGTTCGTCAAGATAAGGTTGCTCGCATTCTTGGGTTGAGTTGACGTGCAATCCTTATCGGCCCCTCTTGAACAGAACCCCCCAGAGGATGAGACTATCGGCTCGCGCTGCGATGATCCACCTCGTCGATTAGTGTACGATCATTACCAAAAAACCGCCAGTCGTGATCGGCGCCACGCTGCTTAACTCTACTCAACTTTGGTCACTCTCTGAGAATCGGATCCAGCTCACATTCCCGATCCGCAATTGGCTTCAATCAAGAATGCCAACCTTTAATGGGTCGATCCCACCAATCTTGTTAAGGTCAATATTTGCTGGATCGCAATCCATAGCGGCTAAAGTGTTAGGCTGGCAGGGTGCGTTTTGAGCATCGCCTCCATGGTACAATCGAGCCGCAAAGAAAAATCCGTCTCTTCCATCATGCTGGATGGAGTTGGTCTCACCTCAAAGGGTGCTTCGATGAAATTGGATCCCGCATGCATCTTCTGCAAAATTATCGCCGGAAATACAGATGCCAGCCTGGTTTACAAAGACGACCTAGTCACAGCCTTCATGGACATCCAGCCCCTCATTCGAGGCCACCTTCTCGTCATTCCCAATGCACATATCCCTGATCTCTCAACTTTAGACCAGAAGCTCAACAATCGAATGTTTGAGGTAGCTTGTAATTTGGCTCAGGCTTTGCGCACTTCAGGGCTTCAATGCGAGGGGGTGAATCTATTCCTTGCTGATGGGCGCGCTGCCGGTCAAACTGTTTTCCATTGCCATCTGCATCTCATCCCACGCTTCGTTGGGGATGGATTTCGTATTCAATTTCCACCTCACTACGGTACACGTCCCGATCGGGAAGAATTGGACCGTCTGGCAGCGATGGTGAAGGCGGGGCTAAAACCATTGTGATTGCCTTGCCCGTAGGTAAATCCCAATTATTGGAGACGCGCCACTTGAAAAATATACGCACTGTTTGCGTGTTCTGCGGATCCAGCGACCGGATCGGTGAAATCTATCTTCAAGCTGGCGCTTCTATGGGTCGCGCACTTGCAAAACGTAGCCTGACATTGGTTTATGGTGGAGGCAGCACGGGATTAATGGGAGCCTTAGCAGACAGGGCGCTCGAGGGGGGTATCAAAGTGATTGGGGTGATCCCGGAAACCTTTGATACTCCTGCGCTTGCCCACACCAGGCTCACTGAGATGCATGTCGTCAAGACCATGCACGAGCGAAAAGCGAAAATGGCTGCGCTTTCGGATGCCTTCCTCGCCCTGCCTGGCGGTTTCGGCACCTTCGAAGAGCTCTTTGAAATCCTTACTTGGGCACAAATCGGATTGCACTCAAAACCCATTGGCGTGCTGAATGTACACGAATATTTCACCCCATTGCTTCATCTCATCGAACATGCGCGCCAAGAAGGTTTTATCTATGATGAGCATCGCCGACTCATCCTTGAGGAGGCAGATCCCGAAAGATTGCTCGACCAAATGATCGCCTACCAGCCCCCTCAAAGTCTGGAACGTTGGGTGAGGCGTGAAATAGGAAACGGATCCGGACCGCTGTAAAAGTATCGGACTACGCCTCGATTGTAGAAATCGAATTCACTTAAGGATGATACCCAGAAACGCTTATATCCCTATAAGACCAACCATTAGCAATTCTTAGGCCTTGAATTTAACGAAGTGTGCTTTGGAAATATGGATTATGAATTTTCGTTTGATGAAAACCGGGAAGTGAGCCATTCTTTGACATCTTATGGTTGGTTTCTTGTAGGCTGAGGCAATGAATCAATCGATGTCCTTTTACCGATATGATTCCATGCAAACATCACTTGGGCAAAAATCAAAACCATTTAATCTCCTTACCGCTAGGATTTGTTAGAATTATTGAAGATGATTGCCTGCTAGTTGAAAATATGTTCCAGCCGCAATGAAGGATGAGCAGGATAAGAAACGACTCCGGATACGAACCTTTCGCTGCTTTCGTCATGCAATCATCGAAAAGGCGAACAATGGCTGATCCAATACGAGTAGTGCACTTTGCCGATCTGCACATTGGCATGGAGAACTATGGTCACCTCGATCCCAGCACCGGCACATCCAGCCGCGTGAAGGATTTCCTCGATCGACTGGATGAGGTGATCGATTACTCCCTATCGCATCAGGCTGATCTGGCGATCTTTGCTGGCGACGCCTTTAAAAACCGCGATCCTGACCCCACCCAACAACGCGAATTCGCGCTGCGTATCAAGCGCCTGGCGAATGCCATGCCCACCTTACTCTTGGTTGGAAACCACGACATGCCAGGTGTGTCGACCAAGGCCAGCAGTGTCGATATTTTTCAGGCCTTAGACGTGCCTGGGGTGCTCGTCGGTCATAAACCTGAGGGACATGTTATACAGACCCGCAGAGGGCCGGTTTTCCTGGCATGGATGCCCTATCCAATGCGCAATCGCCTTTTGGCCCGTGAGGAACATCAAGGGAAAACAATTGAAGAGCTCGAAACTTCGTTGCGCAGTCTCGTCTCTGACATCCTCCGAAATCTGACAGTACAAGCTGCCCAACATGAGATGCCACGCCTGCTTGCTGGTCACTTCACAGTCGAGAAGGCTTTTTTTGGTTCGGAACGGAGTGTGATGCTGGGGCGAGATGTGGCAGTCATGGCCTCCGCCCTTGCCGATCCAACCTGGGATTATGTAGCGTTGGGTCATATTCATCGCCACCAAGAAATCAACGAAGGTCATCCTCCTCCCATCGTCTACAGCGGCTCACTCGAACGGATTGATTTCGGCGAGGAAGCTGAACAAAAGGGATTCTGCTGGGTTGAATTGGCACGCACTGCCACCCGATGGAAATTCGTCCCTGTGGCAGCCCGTCCTTTCCACACTGTGCGACTCGACATTCGAGAAGAGAAAGATCCCACACAAGCCATCCTGACTGCACTGGAAGGGGTACATGCCCAAGGGGCGGTAGTTCGCCTTCGGTTACAGATGCACTCCCAACAGCAGATCGCCATTCGGGAGCGAGAGATCGAATCAGCTCTGCAGGAAGCGACCAGCCTGTCCATCGGTCGAGAAATCGAGACGGAAACGCGCGCCAGGTTGGGTGACCAATCACCCGAAACCTTGACGCCGCTACAACTGCTCGAGCATTATTTCCAATCACGCGACGAAACCGCTGGTAGGATCGAAGCCTTATTAACCAAAGCCGAGGTGTTGTTACGTGATTCCGGTTGAACTCGAACTGCATAACTTCCTGGCCTATCGCCATCCTGGTCCTCTGCGCTTTGAAGGGATAAGGATCGCATGCCTTGCAGGTCCCAATGGCGCAGGAAAGTCTTCCCTATTGGATGCGATCACCTGGGCACTGTGGGGTAAAGCACGTTCCAATACTCCGGATGAGCTCATCCATCAGGGTCAGGACAATATGGAGGTCTCCCTGACCTTTGACTACAGCGCGTCACGCTATCGGGTCATCCGCCAAAGGAACGCTGGAAAACGCGGGACTTCTCTGCTGGAATTCCAGGTTTGGGATGCTGCCATTGAGAAATGGCGAGGACTCTCAGAAGCTACCATGCGGGCCACTCAGAGTCGCATCGAAAACCTGCTTCGCATGGATTACGACACCTTCGTCAATTCCGCCTTCCTCATGCAGGGTCGAGCGGATGAATTCACCACTAAAACCCCCAACCAACGTAAACAAATCCTTTCCAACATCCTGGGGCTTTCTCGTTGGGAGATTTATGAGAACCGCGCCAAAGAAGAAGCCCAACGAACACGCGCAGAGATCCAACGCCTCGACGGCCGATTGGAGGAAATCGAACGAGAGCTCTCCCATCGGGAGGAATATCAAGCCAAACTACTCGAAGCAGAAGCTGTTGCCAGAGAGAGCGCTACGCGACTTCAGGAGGCTGAAGCACATTGGACCGATCTCGAACAGACCCGCAACCAGCTTGTTGCTCTTCAGCAGCAAATCGACAGTGTGAGCCAACGCATTCAGAAAACCGAAGTAGAGATTTCGGAAATAGATCAGGAGCTCCGCTACACTCAAGCACGAGCTGATAAAAGCGCGATTCTGGCTGCACTGGGTGAGATTCGTCATTCTTTGAGCGCACTTGAGCCTCTGCAAGTAGAACAACTACAGTTAACGCAAGAAATCACAGCCCTTTCCAATGAAGCCTCCCATCTAAAGGGTATCAACACCGCGCTCGCTCCCGAAACCGAGCCCATCAAACAGCGGTTGGCCACATTAGAGGCGGCCACAACGCCTGTCTGCCCTACCTGTGGTCAAGCACTCACCGAGGAACACCGCCAAGAGCTGGTAGCCGAGCTTAATGCTGAAATCGAAGCCCGACGAGAACGGTTCAAAGAGAATCGGGCGCGTATTCAGGCGCTCGAAACGCAGATCGTTTCACTTAACCAACAATTGGCTCAACTCAATCAAAAGCTTTCCGAGAGACCCCAACTGGAAAAAAAGGCGGGGGAATTAGAGGCAGCCCTAAAACACGCTGAAGAAGCTGCCAAGCAAGTCCTCACTTTTATGCAGAAAATTGATCAATGGAAGAAAAACCTTCAAGGGGATCGAGAGCAGATCCATAACTTGGAAAATGAAGCGAGGCGCAGCAGGGAAATTCTCCAAACAGCTTCAATCTCAAAAACGGACATCGAAAGGTTACGCCTCGAAAAGCGTATGACTGACGAACTCGTCGGAGGAGCCCGTCAGCAATTAGCCACCCTCGCCTCGCTCGAGGAACAACGTTCCAAGCGTCTGCAAGAGCGCGACCGACATGTCGACGACTTGGGGCTTTACGAAGATTTACGCGAGGCATTTAGCAAACGCGGTGTTCCTGCGATGATCATCGAAACAGCCGTCCCTGAACTGGAGCGTTCCGCCAACGCCCTTCTGGCGCGCATGACAGAAGGGCGCATGGCTGTGCGCATTGAAACTCAGCGTGAGATCAAAAGTGGAGAATTGCGTGAAGCGCTGGACATCATCATCTCCGATGAACTGGGAACTCGCCCCTATGACCTCTATTCAGGTGGGGAGAGTTTCCGTATCGACTTTGCCGTCCGTATCGCTCTTTCACAATTGCTCGCCCGTCGCGCCGGGGCTCAGCTTCGAAGCCTCTTCATCGACGAGGGTTTTGGCACTCAGGACACTCGAGGACGTGAACAACTCGTGGCCGCTATTAACAGCATTCAAGATGACTTTGACCTCATCCTGGTCATCACTCACATCGAAGAAATGAAAGACGCCTTCCCAACTCGGATCGAGGTTACGAAAACCCCTCAGGGTTCCCAGTTCCAACTCAGTTGACCTCGTCATTCCTTGATGGATAAAACGGGAATCTCTCAACCCCCTCATTTTTTGTTTCCCATGCATGCCGAAAGGTAGAGTTCGTCCAACAGAGGCGAGGACAAGTCATTCCCGATAAACGGATCTACCCCTCATTCAAGAATCTCGCACGCCGGGAAGCCAAACAGTAAATGTAGCACCGCCTCCTGGGATACCATCGCTCTTGACTGTGATCCTGCCCCCATGCCGTTCGCTGATCTCCTTGCAGATGGCCAGGCCTAAGCCTGTCCCAGGAACTCTGGCTGTCCCGCTGGATTGACCTCGAAAGAAGCGACGGAAAATGAGGGTTTGTTCACTGGGAACGATGCCAAAGCCATTATCCTCGACCTCGGTGATCACCCATTGTCCATGGCCGCCGGATTGGCTGTGGGTACGCAGGAAAATACGCCCTCCTTCGGGTGTATAGTTGAAGGCATTCGTGAGCAGGTTAGTAAAGATTTGTGTGAGTAATTGCTCATCCCCCAAAACCAATGGCAAATTGGCCTCACACTCAAGCCGTAATTCCAACCCGTAGTTCGAAGCGAGCCGTTCCCGATCCTCCACCAACGCGCTGAGCAACCGATTGATATCCACCGGTTCTCTGATCAGGGTGGACGTATTTGATTCTAATCGCGAAAGGCTTAAGAGGTCCTCGATTAATCCTGAAAGACGTTCGCTCTCACGCGAGAGTGTTTCAACATATCGACTTGCTCGTGGATCATATTCCGTTTGCCTGAGCAAATCGAGATAAAGACGGATGTTCGTCAATGGGGTTCGCAATTCATGGGAGACATCTGAGACAAACTGAGATCGAAGCCGATCCAGTTCCTTCAGAACGCTAATGTCATGCTGCACGCCTACAAAGTTGATCACCCGCCCCTCTACGTCCACCACAGGAGTGATGGTCAATGCAGCTTCATATGTCGACCCATCCTTCCTGCGGTTGATTACTTCGCCACGCCAGACATGCCCTGAAAGGATCGTCTCCCACATCTCATAATAGAACTCGGGATCTTGTTGCTCACTCTTCACCAGGCTATTCGTTTTACCAAGCGCCTCCTCAGCTTTATAGCCGTTGAGCTGTTCCCAGGCAGGATTGACAAATTCAATTACTCCGGCGGGATCGGTCACAACAACCGCGTCACCTACATTATGTAAGATCACCCGCAAGCGGTCACGTTCGGTCCTTAAGGCAGCTTCCAAAGCCTTTTGTGTGGAGATATCCACGACCAAACCAGAGATCCCTTCGGCTTCTGCCTCATCGTTGGATATGCGGCCGATTGCTAAGATGGCCGGGATATGGCGTCCATTCCAGGAAAGTATCTCCACCTCCACCGTTTCTGTCGGTGGACCTTCTCCGCTCACGCACATCAAAGCTTGCTTGACCATCCCTTCCCGATCCTCGGGCACAAGAAAATCTGCGATCGATCGACCGAGGATTTCGGTGGTGGGCAGATCGACCAGATCCGCGAGTTGCTGGTTCACATAGACAATCTTCGCCTGGCGATCAAGTTGATACACGCCCATTAGAGTTGTTTCAACCAATGCCCGATAACGCGACTCGGATAATCTTAATTCTCTTGTCCGAGCCTCAACCTCTTCCTCTAACCTTTCTGCTTGTGATTCGATTTGGCTGAAAAGGTGTGCATTTTCAATGGCGACAGCAGCCTGGCTTGCGAAAGCAGTCAGGAGGTCGAGATCTGCATAAGAAAACGGGCGATCATATCCCTCCCTTACGACTGTCATTATTCCCATCGCTCTCTGCCGGACTACCAAGGGCGCCAAAGCAAGCACCTCCGCTTCCGCCTCCGGTGTACCTGGGATCTGGAGGGAACGCGGGTCTTCGTCAGGTCGATTTACGAGCAAAGGCTTCCCAATTTGGAGCACATAGCCTGTCAGCCCCTCGCCTGGTTGAAGTTCGACTTGCATGACTTCATCCGCATGGGCATGCAAAGCGATGACACATTGAATCACCCCACGTTCGGCATCGTAAAGATGAATCCGACTACCATCGGCGCGTAAAAGCCTTTTTGCCTGCTCCGAAATCTCGGTCAACACGGTCGTGTAATCCAGTGAGGATGAAATAGCGATAGAGCCTCGTCGTAGAGCTTCTGTCTCCTCGGCATGCCGTGTGGCCTCCACAAAGAGCTGCGCGTTACGGATCACCCACGCTGCTACATGCGAAATGGTCAACACTCTAGTAAGATCTTCCTGTGTAAATGCTCCTTCAGCGTTCAACAGCAATAAACCGATCCCGCCGATCACCTCATGGCCAAGGATGAGCGGAACGCCTAGAGCAGAACGTACTCCTGCCTCGAGCCAATCAGGTTGCGCTTCTGGATGGCGAGTGTAATCCTCGACTAGGACTGGCTCTCGTCCTTCAATGATACTCCAGGTCAGATGATAATCGTGTGGAATAACCTGACCACGCATATCATCCGGCAGCCCGAAGAGGTAATGGTACTTCAGGGTCTCCTTACCCTGATCAAGTAAGGCGATCGCTCCTGCAGTCGCTCCAGTTGCCTCCGCAATCAAATGGAATATGCGGGCAAAGATCTCATTAAGATCCCCTGAATCGGAAGCGACCTCAGCAATCCGCATTCTTAATTGCTCACGCTCCAAGGCAATCTCCATGTTCCTTCTGGCACGAACGTGATCCAAACCGATGGCGATATGGTCGGCGAATGTTTCAACCATAGGGATGTCACTCTCTGTTAGCCAGGTAGCGGACACATGAAACACGCCCATTATTTGATCCTCGACCAGGAGCGGGACTAGAATGATGGGTTGGTCTCCGACGATCCTGCTAATTTTGGATTCAACATGTCGCAATTCGGGTGTGACAATCTGCGTGAGGAGCGTCTGCGAGTGGGCAAAATACTGCGACTTCTGAGAAAGGAGCACACCCTGATAAGCATCCACACCCTCGGGCCGGAAATGGAAGCCACGTAGGGAAAATCCAACTAATTTTTCAACTTTTTTCTCCCAGGTCGCATAGACGGTTCGAATTTCGAGCTGGCTATCCGCGGTGAATATCAGAATCACCCCCTCTAAACCTAAACGGCAAAGCGCCTCACTTACTGCCTCGAGCAATTCGCCCTCGCTGCTCGATGCATGCCGTGCGAGAATCACTGCCGCACGCATCGCCTCCAGCCAGGTATCTTTTGAGTCAGAGGTCACATTCCTATGCTTCATCTTTGCCAAGTTACTCTGATCCATGGATCTCAAAACCGAAGTGTATCATAGAACAATTTTCCGCACTGCTCCCCAGCAGTAAATGAAAAGGTTTATACACATGAAGCAGCATTGAAGAATTCTCCCATCTTCCCCCTTTCGCTCGGGAATTACCAACTTGATCATCAGTTCTGCCCATCGAAATTTTCCCCTCAGTCGCAGGTTTTACATAACTTTACATACTACCAACCGAGCGGTAGACTTACATCCATCTCATTACGAATAAGGAAATTCGCATGTCTCTTCTTGCCAATTGGAAAGAAGTTCTTGAAACTGCAAATCTCTCATCCGAGAAAAAGATGGATCCCATCAGCAAATGGCTGATCATCACGCGCGCTGCCGTATTTTCCATGACCCTAACCTCAGGGATGATCGGCGGGCTGTTGGCGATCTCCCAGGTGGAGAAGCCCAATTGGCTAAACTTCGTCCTGGCAGTCATCGGCCTCGTAATCGCGCATGCCTCCAACAACATGACCAACGACTACTTCGATTTGGAAGGCGGCGTCGATACCGATGAATATGCGCGTGCTCTCTACGCACCCCATCCCATACTCAGTGGCATGGTCAGCAAACGCACTCTATTCAGTGCCATCACGGTTGTCAATCTGATTGATGCCGGTATCATGATTGTCCTGGCGCTGCGTACGAGCTGGTTGGTCGCTTTATTCGCTCTACTGGGTCTTTTCATCAGCATCTTCTACGTCGCACCGCCGCTGAAACTCAAGCATCACGGATTGGGCGAACCAAGCGTTTTCCTTATCTGGGGACCGCTCATGATTGGTGGAACTTATTACGTCACCGCCGGCACACTCCCCACGCCAGGGATGTGGCTGGCGACAATCCCCTTCGCCCTCATCGTAACTACCGTCCTCATTGGCAAGCATATCGATAAACTCGATGCGGATAAAAGCAAAGGCATCCATACCATCCCGGTCCTGATCGGCGAACGTGCCTCCCTTTGGGTAAACATGGGATTAATGGTTGCTTACTATCTGGTGGTTGTATCCCTGGTCTTAGCTGGCATCCTCAGCGTTTGGGTTTTCCTGGTTGTCCTCGCCGTCCCCCGTCTGGTGCGTGTCTTGAAGATCTACCGTGAACCCAAACCCGCTGAGGCTCCAGAGAATTTCCCGGTATGGCCACTGTGGTTTGTGGCTGCAGCCTTCTATCATAATAAATTGGCCGGTGGGCTTTTCATTCTGGGTCTGATCCTGAACCGGTTCTTTCCCGTGTTTCTATAAGAACCGGCGAGCCGTTCCCATATGCCAGCCCCCAAAAAAGCCCCCGCAACATGAGTTAACGGGGACTTTTTTCTCTCTACAAAACCAATATGAAATGACCTTGTGCCTTATCAATGACTGCCAGGAGATCTCCCTCCCCATTTTGCTGACAGGTGCATGATCCCTATTTTTGGCTCATGAGCAATTTCACATATTGCGCCCGTTCAAAAGCGAATAGATTGATTACCTCTCTCTGACTAACCTTCCCTCGGAAGTCATCCAGGCGATTATAGCCACGCTCTTTCATCCAACCTTCGAATTCAAGCCTCATGGTTGATAGATATGGGATGCCATTCTTCAGGAGGGCGGATGCGCTCTGAACAACTGTTGCCCCCGCCAGAATCGCTTTCACGGCGTCTAACCCTGAATGAATACCGGTGGTGAGTGCCAGATCGGTTTTCACTCGACCGTACAACAGAGCGATATAACGCAAAGGCGCCTTCATCTCTTCAGAAGAGCTGAAGACCATTTCGCTCTTCAAACTTTCCGTCTCAGGGTCGATATCCGGCTGTAGAAAGCGGTTGAAAAGCACCGCAGCCCTGACACCACGCCGATCTAATTCATGGACGACATTCACGGGTGAGGTGTAAAAGGCACTCAATTTCACTGCAACCGGGATATTAACCTCACTCAAAACCGACTCGACGATCTCATAGAGTTCGGCCTCAATCTGCGCCCCTGGCTTCTCAGGGTCTGTAGCGACAGCATAGACATTGAGCTCGAGGCCATCCACCCCCGTAGATTCCAATTGTCGTGCATACTTGGTCCATGCCCCTGGCGTTACAGCATTAAGACTGGCGATGAGTGGTATCTTCACCGCCTTGCGCGTTTTCTCAACCCACATCAGGTGCTCACGCGCCTCACCATGTTCGATCTTGGGGAAATAGGTTATCGCTTCGGGGAAACTCTCACTGCCTACCGCCAACTCCTGCTCCAGGCGTAGCGCTTCGAACATGATCTGCTCCTCGAAAAGAGAACGGATCACAAGCGCGCCAGCGCCGGCTTTCTCCGCCATCTCGATCCGATCAAGCATGCTTGAGATCGGACTGGCAGCGACCACGAAGGGTGAATCCAGCGAGATCCCCATGTAACTCGTTTTCAAATCAGTCATCAGATGCCCTCCCGGGGAAATGTATTAGGATACAAATCTTGCAATCAACTCGATCACAATAGAGAAAGACATCTCGTCAAATTCAAAGGTCCTTAGCACCTTGGAGCTTGCGGCTATCTTCATCCTATTGGAAGCGATCGAGAGCGTGGGTTCAAATAAGAAAGGCTATTACGACTCAATTGCTTTTTACTTGCTGTACCACGCAACCTTATCAAGAAAGGATTATATCAAACCGAAGCGCGGAATTGGATCATGACAGGTATCCCCCACTTCGTAATGCCCTTATACACTGTCGCAAAATGATAAAGCTGACTACACTCGTTGATTGCACCAATTGTGCTTTTATCATATAGAATTATTCGAAACTGGTATTACAAAAGGAGAAATCAATGGCTGATACTAAAGGCGAGCGAAAGCTCGTACCTTATGACGGAAACGCGGCTGCAGCCCATGTGGGCTATGCTGTTAGTGAAGTGATCGCTATCTACCCGATCACTCCCTCCTCTACCATGGGCGAGATTGCTGATGAGAAAGCTGCCAATGGGGAGAAGAATATTTGGGGTACGGTTCCGATTGTCGTAGAGATGCAATCCGAAGGCGGTGCCGCTGGCGCAGTTCATGGCGCGCTCACGACCGGCTCACTGACAACCACCTTCACAGCTTCCCAAGGTCTTTTGTTGATGATTCCCAATATGTTCAAGATCGCTGGCGAACTCACACCGGCTGTCTTTCACATCGCCGCGCGTGCCATCGCGGCACAAGCTCTCTCCATCTATGGCGACCATTCCGATGTGATGACCGCCCGTACCACCGGCTGGAGCATGCTTGCCTCCAACAATGTGCAAGAGGTCATGGACCTGGCATTGATCGCACATGCCTCTTCCCTCGAAGCTCGTCTCCCTTTCTTGCACTTCTTCGACGGTTTTCGCACCTCACACGAGATCCAGAAGATTGAAGAATTAACCCATGATGATATGCGCGCATTGATCGCCGAGGAGTTCGTGATTGCCCACCGCAAGCGTGGCCTCTCCCCTGATCACCCGACTATTCGTGGTACTGCTCAAAACCCGGATGTTTTCTTTGCAGCCCGCGAAACGGTGAACCCTTATTACCTTAAAGCGCCTGAGATAGTCCAAAGAAAAATGGATCAGTTCGCCAAAGTCGTTGGGCGGCAATATCATCTCTTCGATTATGTCGGCGCGCCCGACGCAGAACATGTGGTGGTGATGATGGGTTCCGCCGCCGACACAATGCATGAAGTAGTAGATTATCTTATTGCTAAGGGTCAGAAGGTAGGCCTGATCAAAGTACGTCTATATCGCCCTTTTGATAACGCTGCTTTAATCGCTGCCCTTCCAAAACAGGTCAAGCGCATCGCAACGCTCGATCGGACGAAAGAACCAGGAGCCTCGGGGGAGCCGCTTTACCTGGATGTGCAAAATGCCATCAGCGAAGCCCTGGCGGCGGGCTTGATCGACCGGGACGCCATCCCAGTTGTCTATGGCGGACGATATGGTTTAGGATCGAAAGAATTCACTCCGGGAATGGCCAAATCCGTCTTTGACAATCTCGCCGTCGAAAAACCAAAGAACCACTTCACCGTCGGTATTATTGATGATGTCACCCAAAGCTATCTCTCCTGGGACGATCACTTTTCCACGACTTCGGAGAAGGTCCACCGCGCTATGTTTTATGGCATCGGCGCAGATGGAACGGTAGGCGCCAATAAGAACTCGATCAAGATCATCGGCAAAGCTACCGACTATTACGCCCAAGGCTACTTCTATTACGACTCTAGGAAATCCGGCTCGATGACCATCTCTCACTTGCGGTTTAGCCCAGACCCTATCCGCAGTACTTACCTGATCGATCAGGCGGAATTCCTGGCTTGCCACGCCTTCCCGTTCTTGGAACGCTTTCATATGCTCAAGCATCTCAAGCCGGGCGGCACTTTCCTGCTTAATAGCCCCTACCCGGCAGATGAGGTCTGGGATCATCTTCCTTATGAAGTGCAAAAAGCGCTCATCGAGAAGAAAGTTAAATTCTACATTGTGGACGCCTATTCCCTGGCAAAATCTTTGGGACTGGGCGGCAGAATCAATATCATCATGCAAACCGCCTTCTTCGCCATCTCAGGCGTTATCCCTGAGACACAGGCTCTGAAGATGATAGAGCTGGCTGTAGAAGATACATATGGCGACAAAGGGAAAACGGTTGTAGACATGAATGTTAAAGCCGCTCGCCTGGCGCGCGAACATGTTCATGAGGTGCACATCCCCGAGAAGCCAACCAGTCCTATCCACATGCGCCCTCCCGTTCCGGAGACAGCGCCGGAGTTCGTCAAGAAAGTTACTGCGGAAATGATCGCCTATAACGGAGATTCTCTCCCTGTCTCGGCTCTGCCGGACGACGGTATGTATCCTGTCGGCACCACACAATATGAGAAGCGTAACCTGGCGCTCGAGATCCCCGTTTGGGATGCGGAAGTCTGCATCCAGTGTAACCAATGCGCTTTTGTCTGCCCCCATGCGACCATCCGACCGAAGATTTACTCCGCATCCTACGCCGATGGTGCACCCACAGGTTGGAAAGCAATCGAGCCTAAAGGACGTGGAATGGAAGGGATGTTTTATACCCTTCAGGTAGCGCCAGAGGATTGCACCGGCTGCGGTACTTGTGTGCACATTTGTCCTGCCTATGCCAAGGACGAAAAGGGTAATAAGACCGATCGCAAAGCGATCAACATGGAAGCCCAGGCCCCTATCCGAGAAAGAGAAGCCAATAATTGGGACTACTTCCTCTCCCTTCCGGACACGGATCGCAATCTCTTCAATCCGTTCACCACCAAGGGATCGCAATTCCTGCCGACCATGTTCGAGTTCTCAGGCGCTTGCGCAGGATGCGGAGAGACGCCCTATGTCAAATTGCTCACACAGCTTTTCGGCGACCGTCTTCTCATCGCCAACGCCACTGGATGTTCGTCGATTTATGGTGGCAACCTGCCGACGACACCCTACACGACCCGCTCTGATGGTCGCGGACCTGCCTGGTCGAATTCCCTCTTCGAGGACAACGCCGAGTTCGGTTTCGGGATGCGCCTGACAGTTGACAAACAAGCCTCCCATGCCCTTGAACTCCTGGATCAGATCTCATGGAATGGCAAAGAAGTATTCATCGAAGCCATCCGATCTGCACATCTGAGCGAGATTGAGGGGATTGAACAACAACGGGCGCGCGTGGAAGAACTCAAGCGCTATCTGGAAAGTCTCAAATCACCCGAAGCAAAACGTCTGCTTGCTATAGCCGACTTCTTGGTCCCCAAATCGGTTTGGATCGTTGGTGGGGATGGCTGGGCTTACGACATCGGCTACGGTGGCCTGGATCATGTGCTCGCATCCGGTCGCAATGTGAATGTCCTCGTGCTCGACACCGGCGTCTATTCCAACACGGGTGGTCAGGCATCAAAAGCAACCCCGCGGGCGGCCATTGCGAAATTTGCGTCTGCGGGTAAAGATCTGCCTAAAAAGGACTTGGGCGCCATCGCCATGACCTATGGGAATATCTATGTCGCCCAAGTCGCCTATGGCGCCAATATGACTCAATTGGTGAAAGCATTCCAGGAAGCGGAAGCGTATCATGGCCCCTCCATGATCATCGCCTATAGCCATTGCATCAATCATGGGATCGATATGCGTACAGGCACCGATCTGCACAAGGATGCAGTTGAATCGGGTTTCTGGCCTCTCTTCCGCTTCAATCCCGACCTGGCCAAGACAGGCAAGAATCCGCTGCAGCTTGATTCAAAATCGCCCAGCGGGAACATTGAAGACTTCATGTACAAACAGAACCGTTTCCGCGCCTTGCGCTTATCCAATCCAGAGCGCGCAGCCGAACTATTAGGCGCGATCCGACAGGATGTGAGCGCTCGTTGGAAGTATTTCGAACAGATGGCGAATTTGGATTTGTAGTCTGGTCCCATATCCAATTGGATTAATCAATCCTAAAAAGGGTTGCTCTCTCGAGCACCCCTTTTTGTCTTGTCGCATAGGGATGATTGGATTAGGCAAAAGCTAAAAGAGGCTTGCGATTACCAGGTTGAGACGTTACTGTATACCCATAAGCACGTCCGACCTTAAGGTAGCCATTCTGTACGAATAACATAATAATAGACAAGATTATAGGGGATGGTGACGTTTATCGTCCGAGAACCCGAACTCCAGTCATTCGTGCTGGGAAATTGGACTTGAAAGCGACCAAGGTTCCCATTGAAAAGCGTGGTAGGTGAACAACGATTGGAGTAGCTCCCTACAAGATTGACGATGAGAGGCGTGCCCTCCGTCAAAGTTACATTAAGGCTTTGGTTTATGCCAAATACCCCCACCTCAGGCTTTAAGGGGGGGGACCATGTGAGCATCTTGTTTCCAACATAAAAATCGACCATCATCGCGCAGGCATTAGGATCCATGCTCTGTATCTCGAGTTTATCAAAGTGAACCTCCACTTGCGCTGCAGCGCAATTCGCTGTCTGCATCAATTCAACTTCGATCTCTCTGAAATAAACCGTTACTCCGGTATCGCCATCCCTCTGTCCGACATCCGATCCAGAAGTATCGCCAATGATCTCAAATTGGTACACCGACTCCTCCGAAGGCCGGGTGAATACTTCAGCAGAATGGTTTGAATCCCGATAATAAACCTCACTGAACGTGTTTCCAAGAATCCTAAGCACCTCATACCCAGCAGGTGGTTCGAATATCGTTAGAATCGTACTGCCCTCGGCAGTAGAATGGTCATTCTTCGTCTCCTCTGCTCGCATGTAAATCTTCGCTTTAACCGCATTGCTTTCTATAAAAAGCGTGACGCGCGCAATCACATCGGGCCCATTACCGCCAAACTCGCTGTCGCCTCTCGTCAGCGGTGGATGGTAGACCTCCTCAACCGAGTCAGTTCGTGTATCGTCTTTCGTGATAATCTCACAGATCGGTCCCCTGGATATGTACAATTTTAGATGTTTGGCGGCATCGTTCATCGTCGTTGTGCCGGCAGGCGGGTCCGTTCGAATGGCAAGCCCTTTGCCAATCTCTTGGCTGATCTCATACCGGGTCTCTTCTATGATTACCCCTTGATTGGCGAGCAATGCTTCCGCCTCGGACTTCGCCAGCCCCGCAACATCTGGAATGCTCCTCAATTCAATGATGCCTTGCACGGGTTTCAATTTATCGGGTGCGATGATAACAAATCCCGTGGTTGGCTCGACCGTGGCTTCGATGGTAGGCATTGCTGTCGCCTCATAGACTGGCACGGCATATTGAACGATTTCCTTCCCACTGCCAAATTTCACCTCGATACTCCTCGCCAAACCCGGCTGATCAGATACGGGACTGATATCGACTTCAATGTGGTCCTCCGTATAACCAATAACGACCAAATCCAATCCGCCATAGGTGACGGAAGGGGTTCCCATGGCGAGCAGATTCGCTCCAACAATGGTAAGCGTTTGAGGTGTTGGGGTAATAATGGGCACGATCAGTTGATCAGGGACAAATTCGTAAACCCGTGGCACTCCCTTGGGGATAGTTGGGCCACTCGCCGTTTCCCCCTGCGCATATCCTACCACGGATGCCTTGCCGACTTGGGACAAGGCGTAGGCTCGCACAGGCGGTATCAGGGTGATAAAGGGCAGGAAGGAGAAAAAGAAGCTCACCATCAAAAGCCCCATGGCTAATATTCTCTGTAGGCTCCCTGTTGGAATCTTGCGGGTATAGATAAGCCGGCCCCATCCGAAAGTCGATACAAACACGAAGATCAGCCCGGTAACCAACCCGAAAATTGCAATCGAGCGTTCTGCTACTGTGTCGACAATGAAAGTCACATTTTGAGTGGCGATCACCGTCGTCCGCTGTGCGGACAATTCCGTCTCAACAATCGTCCTACGCATGCCTAGCGCCGCTTCCTGGATCGTCTCTCTGGCTTCTTCTCCCGCTGCGTGAATGATGCTCAAGGCATATTCATGCACTTGCTCGGTGTAAATTTGGATCCAAATCAGCTTTTCTTTTAGGATGGCATCCAGGCTTTGGATCGTTCGGTCCAACTGGCCACCGAAAGTCTCGATGATCTCAATGGAATAATCCTCCAGTTGACTGATGGCATCTTGGATTGTTTGACGCGCCTCCTCCCCAGCGATTTGCTCGGCTTCTTGCAGATCTGCCAAGGCATCATCAACCAGGTTCTTCAAATCCCTGCCGGTATCAATTTCCGTGTTGATTGTGTATTCAGTAGGGATCTTTTCCAGACAGCCAGTTGTACCCAGTAAGACCAGAACCAATCCCAAAAAACACGTGACTCTCCTCTTCATGATTCCACCTCTGAAATCCAACCTACTCCAGATTAATTAACACTAAAACACAAGAGAAGCTTGACGGAAACCACCCGATAAACCCGACCTTATATGAACTGAATAATAACCCAGCCGAGTAATCTCAATTGTATTTTGGCACAGAAATTGTGTCTGGCGCAATCCCCTCGAGGTTAATAATCCGCTAATTGCAGCAATCATCAATAGTCAAATGATCTACATAGATACGAACGATCAAGCCTATGCTACTCAGGATCGGGAAAATTGCTCACATGGCCTAACCCTCGCTAGCTTCGGCTCACCGACCATGCATGTCTGGCTCTTAAAAAGCGACGCACCTGTCTAGGAGACTACTTTCCCGGATGAAAAATGAGACGAGCCAATATCAACAGCATCTAGCTAGGAATGCGCATCGAGGGATGTTTTCATCTGAGCGACTTCCCAACCATCTAACGAAAAAGCTTATATGGCATTGCTCCAGACTCAAAACCATCCCTGATCCCGGTACCATTGTGCCGTTTGTGATAGGCGCTCTATGAGAGATGTTTTTACTTTGAATCCCAATTGGCATTTGGCTTTATCTGCTGAACAGACCCAAGAGCCAGAAGCCGTTTCACGAACTTTATCAAGGTTGATGATGGAGGGTTTTCCCCGCAATTTCGACATTCCTTCGCTGAGCGCCGCGATCAGCCATGTAATCCACATTGGGATACCCAGCACGTTCACGCTCTTTCGTCCGAGGGCATTCGCTACCATACGACCGAAATCCGCATAACTGGGACTTTCATCATCGGCGAGGAAATAAATCCCACTACCCTCTGTCCTCCTATCTGAGTCAAGAGGCAGCATCCGCTCGCCACATCGGGCAGCCAGAACCAATCCATTAGCCAAATCTGTGGCATGGATAAAAGAGTAGTATCTTTCTCTCCGACTTGGAACCAGGTGCCACCCATGCGAAATGGTTAAGAACATCTTCAAGACATCAGGATCATATTCACCAAATACAATCGGTGGCCGTATGATGGTGATTGGGATCTCTCGCGCCCACGCTCTGGCTGCCTGTTCACCTGCCAGCTTGCTTCTGCCATAGATCGAAACTGGGGAGGGCGGATCTTCTTCAGAAAGCAGTTGTCTTGAAGGGCTCGGTCCCGCGGCTGCGATCGAGGAAACAACGATCAGGGTCGGAGGGGATGTACATTGTGCGCAAGCTCGGGCAATATTGGCTGTTCCCATCTCGTTTACATTTAAATAGTCCCTTGCATGAAACCCACTTGTTGTCCCTGCCAGATGATAAACCACATCGGCTTTCGATACCGGTTCTTGTAGGGTATCCTTAAGCGTAACGTCTCCTTGCACAAAGGAGACGTTCATAGTTTCCAGGGTTGTTCGAACAGATGTGGGGCGAATGAGGCAGGTGACTTGTGCACCCTCCTCAAGCAAGGCATGCACAAGATGGTAACCAATGAATCCGGTTGCCCCTGTTACCAGTACCCGATCAGTCAATCAAATTCAACTCCTTTCCGACCCCGCTCAAAATATTTAAAGCACGATCGATTTGTTCCTCTGTATGGGTCGCAATCACACTGGTCCTTAGGAGCGACCTGCCCTCCACAGCCGCCGGCGGTACGAAGCAATTGGTATAAACGCCAGCTTCAAACGTTTTCTTCCAGGCAAACAGCGTCGGTTCCATCTCACCGATGATAATCGGAGTGATCGGTGTCACCGTAGATCCGGTATTGAAACCGAGTTTCTTCAGACCCGAGCGCCAACGCTCTGCAATCGACCACAGGTGCTGGATGCGTTCCGGCTCAGTCTCCATGATATCGAGGGCAGTCAAGGCAGTGGCAGCATTGGCCGCCGGAATGGCTGCGCTGAAGATCAACGAGCGCGCGTTGTGTTGAATGAAATGGATGATATCATCGTCCCCGGCGATGAACCCGCCCAGCGAGGCAAAGGACTTGCTAAACGTCCCCATAATCAGGTCGACCTGGTCCGTGACACCAAAATGAGCCGAGGTGCCATGGCCGTTCCCCATCACCCCGATGCTATGGGCATCGTCGACCATTAAACGCGCGCCATACTTCTTGCAAATTGGGATCATCTCCGGCAGAGGCGCCAGGTCCCCACCGACACTGTAAACGCCATCCACAACCACTAACTTACCTACCTCCTCACTGATCCCCTTCAGCACCCTCTCAAGATGGTCGAGATCGTTGTGGTTGAAACGGCGCATCTCACCGAGAGACAATTTGCAGCCATCAACGATGCTAGCGTGATCTTCCTTATCGGTGATGACCACATCCCCGCGACTGACGAGGCAGGAGATCACACCTAAATTAACCTGATAGCCGGTGCTGAAGACAAGGGCAGCTTCCTTCCCCACGAACTTCGCCAGACGCCTCTCCAACTCAAGGTGCATCTCCAGGGTGCCATTCGCCAGGCGCGATCCGGTACAGCTCGGGCCATATTCCCTGATTGCATCCACTGCCGACTGGCGAACACGAGGATCCATGGTTAAACCCAGGTAGTTATTGGAGCCGAACATCAACACTCGACGACCACCGATAATGGCTTCGGTCCCCTCACTATTCTCGATGGGGATGAAATATGGATAAAAGCCAGAGGCCTGAGCCATTCTGGCCAGTTGGTAGTTGTAGCACTTGTCAAAAATATCCATCGCATTTTTCCTCTCTAAATTTATTTCAGATTTGCTGCCCCTCAGAGCACTGCGGCACCTTGAAATCCGGATTGATCAGCCTCTACCCAGGATTCCCGACCTTTATTGAAACTGTCCTCAACCTTTTGGCAAGAGATGCCAATGAGGATAAAATGTACTTGCCGGGATGTCAATTCTAACCATACGAATTGTCATGACATTCGGGCAGATCCGAATAGACGCTCCATCGAACGCAGGATTGCTGTTCCCATGCTGCTTATATGCAATCCCATTATTCTATGAAACACCAAAGAGGTCAAAATGAAACGCTTTCCTTACGGCAAAACTCTTCTTCTCGGTTTCGGATTCTTTGGAATTAGCATCATCTGGCCCTTGTTTAACAGCCTGATACCTCCCATGCTCGAAGACCTGGGGTTGTCAGCCGTTGTCGTCGGCTTCATCCTCACATGGGACAATATTATCAACATGTTTTTGCAGCCTTGGGTGGGAAACCGTTCTGATCGCACTCGAACACGATTTGGGCGCCGAAAACCCTGGCTTATGTTAGGCACGCCCATGGCGGCTTTCTTCTTCTCCCTGGTTCCATTCGTGCGTGAACATCTTGTTCTGATCGCGCTGGCCATCCTGGGTACGAACATAGCCATGGCACTCTTTCGCTCTCCAACGATTGCCTACCTGGGGGATCTTTTTAAACCCGAGGAACGCAGCACGGCCAATGGTGTCATCAATCTCATGGGCGGTGTTGGTGGTGCAGTTGCGTTGTTCGGCGGGGGTGCATTGTACAAAATCGGCGTCCCGATCCCCTTCATCGCGGGCTCCGGGGTATTGCTATTCGCCATTCTTATCGTTATTCTGGTGGTGAAGGAACCCACCTTCTCTGAAGATGAACAAACCAGCATTGAAAACAAAGGTCTTCTTGCCAACCTGAAAGAAGTATTCTCAAGCGCGGATAAAAGCGGGGTTTACCTCCTTGGGGCAATCTTCTTTTGGTTTGTAGCCTGGAATGCAATGGAGGCCTTCTTCACCCTGTATATTCGCAACATTCTTGGGATTGAGGTCGGCACAGGGACTCAAATGCTGACCGCATTTGCAGCTCTGCTGATCCTATTTGCTATTCCAAGTGGCTTGATTGCCACACGGGTGGGTCGCAAGCCAACCATCTTCACCGGCCTGGTGGGGATGTTCCTCGGTCTGAGCGTGGGCTACTTCATTCGGAATCCAACTGTCCTCCTTGTGACACTGGCGATCATGGGGATCTTCTGGGCATTGGTCAATATTAACTCGCTTCCTATGGTTTACGATCTTGGAGGGCAGGAACACATCGGCGCCTTCACCGGGCTTTATTACTTTTCCTCCTCGGCAGCTGCCATTACTGGACCTATCCTGGCGGGGAAGTTGATCGATCTTTCTGGCTATAGCAATATTTGGATCTTCAGCGCTTTCTTTATCTTTGTAGCAGGCATCTTCATGCTGCTCATCCGAACAAAAAAGGCGTAAACG
>CAYGXU010000031.1:25623-32741 GCA_964353875.1 uncultured Anaerolineaceae bacterium
TATCTTTGTAGCAGGCATCTTCATGCTGCTCATCCGAACAAAAAAGGCGTAAACGTTTTTTTCGTCGGGATTCGCAGAGCCAAAAGAAAGCTTTTGGACTCCAGCCATTTTTCTGAGCGCATCAGCTTGCTGATACCCCGATGGCAAGCTATTGGATTCCATCCCGTCATGATAAGAGTGTCTCATCATTACATTCTGAACATCGTGAAGGGCTTTTTTGTACTCGGATCGAAAAACCTTCCTTTTTCAAGGGGTCTTCTTTCGCGCTCGACAACTACGCCGACAAGCGAAAATCCTTCCCAATTATGTCATCCTGAGAAGCGCAGCGACGAAGGATCCCTAAGGCGCGACCATGATACGGCTCATCTCCGCGAATCTCAGGCCCAACAGCAAACTGTTGGACTCTATGGCGTCATGCTTCGAGCGGTTTTGTTCTGGGGATTCGCAGAGCCAAAAGCAAGCTGTGGGACTCCATCCAATGAATCGATCATACTCTTAGGGCGCGATTTCGAAACCCTCTGGCAGAACCGCATTCTTAGGTATGACCACTACGCCATCGTGGACACTCCAATTTTCCTCATCGATGTCGACTCCACGCGCGAATGGCATGATCCGAACACCAGGTCCGATGCGAGCATTCTTGTCAATGATGGCACCCTTGATGCGCGCACCTCGACCAATCCCAATCGGGATTTTTTTTGACCTTGCATAAGGATCTTGCTCATCGTAGTAATCCGCACCCATGATCACCGAGTCCTCAATGATGACATCGTCCCCTACGATACTACGAATTCCGATCACCGTATGATGCAATTTTGCCCCCTCAATGATGCAACCATCTGATAGCAGCACCCGGTCGAGGGTCACATCGTAGATGCGCGTGCCAGGCAAAAAACGTGGATGGGTATAAATCGGAAACTCCTGATCATGAAAATTAAACGATGGGATCTTCCCAGTCAAACCCAGATTGGCTTCATAGAATGACCTTATGGTTCCAATATCCTCCCAATACCCTTCAAAAGTAAAGCCGTAGACCTTGTGGGTATTGATCGCCGCGGGAATTAAATCTCTTCCAAAGTCAGCGTGATTCGAGCTGACCAGGAGGTCAATCAGCACCGGCATACGAAACAGGTAAATGCCCATTGAACCCAGGAGAGGCAGTTGGGAATCTTCTCGGCAAACATAGGTATCCAAGGAAGCCTCATCTTTGGGTTTCTCGATAAAATCCACAATACGCTGCTTATCATCCAGTTTTAGGATACCGAAGCGTTGAGCGTCTTCTCTTGAAACGGGTTTCACCGCGATGGTTACATCGGCTTGGCTTTCCCAATGCAATTTTGCCATGGCTGAAAAGTCCATCCGGTAGAGATGATCACTGGCGAGTACAAGCACGTCACTCGCCCCTGTCACCTGAATCTCGAAAAGTTGTTTACGTACCGCATCCGCTGTTCCTTGATACCAATCCATACTGATCAATGTTTGCTCCGCTGCTAATATCTGCACCCAGCCTCGATGGAATAAATCAAAGTTATATGTTTGTGAGATATGACGGTGAAGGGAAACAGAGTTAAATTGGGTTAGGATGGCGATTTGACTGATCCCCGAATTCAAACAATTGCTCAAAGGGATATCAATGATGCGATATTTCCCAGCAATGGGTACCGCGGGTTTCGCCCGTAGTTTTGTCAGTGGCCACAATCGCGTTCCGCGGCCGCCACCCAGAACCATGCCAAGGATATTATCAAGGGACATGGGTATTCTCCTTCCCTATTCATGATACGACCTCAGAGGATGACGGGTTTGTTTGAGTAACCAATTGTATTGTATTCATAATCGCCAAAAAGGTGAAAAATGTCGGAATAATTGCGTTTGGCTTGCTATCGGGGTGAAACCCAATCAGCGTTTCGGCTCGATTGACCCTTCAATCAATACTCGGATTCACTAATCAATTGTTGAGCTGTCTCGCCTTGGTTTCACAAAACACCTCAAAATGGCGACTTTCCCATAATAACTTGGAGTAGATGCGGGGTTGCCCTTTTCCTTAAAGTCCCGGACATACTCCGTGTTGAGGCATGCATTTCCCAGCAAAGCCCTCATTCCCCATATTCGTTTACAGCCACCATAGGATGAGTGAGCTGAATGCACCAAGAACCGAGGCGATAAAGTTAACGCCGTCATTATTCAGCCAATGCCAGCCTCGAAGACGTTCTGTCTTCGTACCGCAACCATGTGATGGATGACGTTCTGTCTGCTTATCGCATGTTGGACAATAATAGATCGATTGTACACTCGCGCCCAGAACACTATCAAAAAAGGTCCCGATCATCCCTCCGGCAAGGATGGGCAATACCAATTCAATCTCACTCCTACCGAGACCAGCTGCCAAGGCGATGATCGCGGCGCCCCCCAGGCCAGCCAATGTCCCTTCTAGTGTCACACCCCCGGAAGTCCCAGGTTCGACCCTTGTCCATGTGGTGATTAATCGGGGCCAACGACGCGCCAACACGCCAAGTTCCGTCGCCCAGGTATCCGCATTCACTGCCGCTAATGCGCCGCTCAGTCCGAGGAGCCAACCCACCTGACCGGTGATACCATAACAAGCTGCCATAATTGCTGTTAGACCGCCATTGGCCAGTACTTGACCATAGTCTCGTCTACCGCCTTTCGCAAACGCCGCCACGATTGAGCGCTTACGAGCTTTCCCCAATTTGGTGAGCAAACTAGAAGTGATGAAAAAGAGGATGAGAAGGACTGCGGGCAGAGCACCGCCGATGCCAAAGGTGATCCCCCCCACAAGAATTGCAGCCAACGCTCCATCCCAGGACAAAGCCTTACCCAGATAGCCCAGAATAGCAATTCCCATCGCCAGAAGAATCCCAAGTAAGATTTGCATTCCACTCATAGCATATTCCCCAATAGGCTGTGGATAACTCGGTGTTTAACTGTGGATAACCTCGTTTTTTCTGTGGAAGGGACCTCAGGTCGCACTCAAAAGATGCCACACTGCACCACAGAATAAGATACTCATCAGCAGGCCAATTCCCCATACAAAATAGGCGATCTTACGCTCATCTTCGCGTCGAAAAAACCAGGCTCCAAGGAATGAATCCAGCAGCCAGAAAAAGCCGCCGACCAGGGGAAGGAGTAATAATCGTGCAGGAGGCACCATCGTGTCCGGTCTTCCCACTCGATCAAAGCCGAATGGTACAAGATCCGGCAAACCGGGCAAACGAAAAGCCAGGTATCCAAGGAGAACCAGCAGCAGCAATAAACTAAGAAGAATAAATATACGTGCGAAATGATCCTTCCATAGGCGTACTGAAAAGAAATCCGGTCGTTGGGATCTTTCGGGAAGATCCTTTAGTGCTCCAAGCCGGTTGGCTTCATAAAAGGTATTTTCGAAACCTTCCCCATCCGCAGGTGAAATCGCCAAATTCCGTTCCTTGAGCTTCAGGATGATCATGCTCGAGGGATCGGTGGTCGCAAAGAACTCCACAAAACCTAATCCAGGGATGACTCGTTGCCCAACCCGCCATCCCAACAACCCAAATCCCTTCCCCAAAGGTATTTTATTCAATGCTTCTGATCCCTTTATGATGCCAATGATGACGGCTAACGGGATTTGCTCGGTAGCCAAACCCCAGCGTAGGGTAAAACCATTTCGATCGAGCGCGTAACGTGCAGTGATCAAACCATAAAGGCGGTAAGCAATCAGCAGCGCTAAGGGAGCACTCAGGATAACCATGGCAGTCCAGATTCCCAACATGGGAGTAACCCTCCCAGTAGAGAGTTGCAGGATACCTACAGCCATCCCTCCTAAGAAGAGGAGCAGCAAGGTACTGCCGAGGAGTAAACCTTTCGTACGCGGAGGGGTAAATGTCATTTGGGCAGGGATGAGGGGCGACCCTTCTTTAGGCTACGCCCCTAAAATTGCACAATAGTAATCGAGCTCAATCGGCCAACGCCGGCTCTTCGACATACACCGGTTCGTTCCAGTGCCGGTAGCGAGCCACCTTTGACCTTACTACCGCGTCATACAACTCACGTAATTTCGCGGTGATCGCTCCCATTTCACCATTTCCAACCGGCTGGTGGTCAACACGGGTTACGGCCGTCACCTGCGCTGCGGTTCCGGTGAGGAAAAGTTCCTCACAGAGAAACGCTTCGGTACGATCGATCCTTCTTTCGACCACCTCCAAACCCATTTCGTCGCGGGCCAGCATCATAATGGTCCGCCTGGTGATCCCTTCGAGAATATTCTCGGTTACTGGAGGCGTTATCAGGGCGCCATCTCGAACCATAAAGAGATTCATGGCGCTCCCCTCAGCAAGATGGCCATCTCTGGTCAATACCAGGGCTTCATCAAACCCGCCAAGCACTGCATCGGTCTTAATAAAAGCGGAATTGGCGTACGAGCCGGTGATCTTCCCCCGTGCTGGAATGGCATTATCATCAACACGGCTCCAGGAGGATACCGTGACATGGGCGCCTTGATCCTTTTCGACATATCGGGTGAATGGTATAGCGAAGAGGGTGATCTTGGTGTTGAGATTGTGCAGTCGAACACCAATAATCTCATCTGCATTATAGATGAGAGAACGGATATAACAGTCTTCTCGCAAATCCTCCTTTCGTAGTAGTTCTATGGCGATATCGCGGAGCTGCTCCGGAGTGTAATCCAGTGATGTATAAAGCAGCTTTGCTGAGTTGAGAAGACGCCTAAAATGATCGAGGGGGCGAAAGAGATAGAGTTGTTCTTCTTCGGAATTCCAATAAGCACGCATACCCCCAAAAGCACCCGTCCCATAATTAAGGGTGTGATTCATCACACCGACTTTTGCCTGGGAGTAAGGCACGATCTGGCCTTCAAAATAGGCAAACTTGGGAAGAGCCACTTTGACACACCTCCTTCCGGCGATAATAGGGAGAAAATCGCCTGCGTCGAGCAGGCACATTGACCGGTATCCTCATTATAGAGGCAGCGTTGGTCGCTTTGCAAGATAAGGTATCGTGAAAATTCCCTCCGATCATCATAACCTATCGATGACACATTGAACATCCTCTGCCGGACGAAGCATCACGATCACATATAAATCATGAACTCGAATATTTTTAATTCATGGAGTGCATTCTGGGGAAAAATGAAGGAGGCCTTTTAGGCCTCCCGAAACTCACCTTCAACCACATCGCCCTCTTCGCTGCCTGACGCAGGTCCTCCTGGGGGTGTCGTGCCACTGCCAGCTTGAGCCCCTTGTTGGGCGTAGATCTGCTGACTGAGGGCATAACTCGCCTGTTGAACCTCCTCGGTCAGTTGCTTGATGCGGTTGAGATCATCCCCTTTGATGGCCTCGCGCAACTTGGCAATTTTGTCCTCAATCGATTGACGATCATTGGCAGGCACCTTATCTTTAAGATCATTTAGTGCCTTCTCCGCTTGATAGGCCAGGCTATCTCCCTGGTTACGGGCTTCGGCCAATTCGCGTCGCTTGCGATCCTCACTCTCATGCTGCTTCGCCTCGCTGACCATGCGCTCCACATCGTTCTTATTCAAATTGGTTGACGCCGTGATGGTCACCTTCTGCTGCTTGCCAGTGGCTTTATCTTGAGCAGTGACATTCAGGATCCCATTCGCATCGATATCAAAGGTTACTTCGATTTGAGGGATTCCGCGCGGCGCCGGAGGGATCCCTTCCAGGCGGAAACGCCCTAAGGTCATATTATCGGCTGCCATTGGACGCTCACCCTGCAATACATGAATATCAACCGCTGTCTGGTTGTTATCCGCGGTGGAGAAAATCTCCGACTTCTTCACTGGGATAGTGGTGTTGCGCTCGATCAGAACCGTCATGACGGCGCCAAGGGTTTCGACCCCCAAGGAGAGTGGGGTGACATCGAGCAGCAAGACATCTTTCACGTCTCCAGCCAGAACACCGCCCTGAATGGCAGCGCCGATCGAGACCACCTCATCCGGATTGACACCCTTATGTGGTTCTTTGCTAGTGAGAGAACGCACCAGGTCTTGCACCATCGGCATGCGTGTCGCTCCACCCACTAGCACAACCTCATCCACACCAGAGGTGCTCATATTCGCATCTTTAAGCACGGCGCTGAAAGGACCACGGACTCGATTGAGAAGATCCTCTGTCAACTGCTCAAATTTGGCGCGGGTCAACTTCATTTGGAGGTGCTTTGGTCCGGATGCATCGGCGCTGATAAAAGGCAGATTGATCTCAGTTTCGGTGACCGAGGAGAGTTCGATCTTGGCTTTCTCAGCCGCTTCCCGTAGGCGTTGAAGCGCCTGACGATCCTGACGCAAATCAAAGCCATGTTCCTTCTTAAACTCATCTGCCACCCAGTTCACGATGCGCTGATCCCAGTCATCACCACCGAGATGGGTATCGCCATTGGTCGCTTTTACCTCGACCACACCCTCCCCTACTTCAAGCAAACTCACATCAAACGTACCGCCTCCAAGGTCGAAAACCAGGATGGTCTCATTCCCCTTTTTATCGAGACCATAGGCCAGGGCGGCTGCGGTAGGCTCATTAATGATGCGCATGACTTCCAGACCAGCGATTTTCCCTGCATCCTTCGTCGCCTGTCGTTGCGAATCGTTGAAGTAAGCCGGCACAGTGATCACCGCTTTTGTCACGGTCTCGCCCAGATAGGCCTCTGCATCGGTTTTAAGTTTGGCAAGGATCATGGCCGAGATCTCTTGAGGAGTGTACTCGCGATTAGTGATCGGGATCTTCACCCGCACATCCCCGCTTGGTCCCTTAACCACTTCAAAGGAGACCATCTTGCGCTCGGTTTCTACCTCGTCGAAGTGCCTTCCCATGAATCGTTTGATCGAATAAACCGTATTCTCCGAGTTCACCACAGCCTGGCGTTTGGCAGTCTGCCCCACAAGCCGTTCCCCGGTCTTGGTGAACGCCACAGCCGAGGGACAGAGTCGCCCTCCTTCGGCGGTGGAGATGACCGTGGGATCGCCCCCCTCCATGACGGAAACTACGCTATTGGTTGTTCCCAAGTCAATACCAATAATTTTAGACATCAATTCTCACCTCATAGGTTATTATATTCATTACAGGTTTATCTTACCCCATACGCGCAAGAAT